>LIAY01000022.1 GCA_001438965.1 Microbacteriaceae bacterium BACL25 MAG-120322-bin65
CACTAATAGCGCCACGCGGGCCCCCGCTTGGGGGACCCGGTTTTCGTGTCGTCGAACCGGTCCTTGACGCGCTGCGATTCTGGGGCTGGAAACTTTCAGGCCGGTCCATCATCGACTCCATCGTGCGCCTTCTTAGCCTGAAGCAACTGGGGCACAATCTGATACAGGTCGCCGGTCGACATGGTCAACACAATGTCACCGGGTTCTGCGCGCGCTACCGCCAAAGCGCAGGCCCCATCCCAGTCAGGCTCAAACTCATACGAGGTTCCCGGCGCCAAGCGTTCCAGAATTAGCGCCGTAGTGACGCCCTCAATGGGGTCCTCTCGGGAGCCAAAAATATCGAGGAAAATCGTGTGATCGGAACCGTGTGAGAACGCATCGGCTAACTCCTGAGCCATGTACTGGGTCCTGGAATACAGGTGGGGCTGAAACATGGTGATGACCTTGCCCTCCCCCACAACCGATCGGGCAGTTTCCAGAGCTGCTGCCACTTCGGTGGGATGGTGAGCGTGGTCATCAAAGAATCGAACGCCACCGATTTCACCATGGAACTGAAACCTGCGATCAGCCCCCTGAAAACCTCCCACGGCAGCAGCAGCAGCAGCCAGGCTCATCCCGGCACACAGCAAAACGCCGATGACTCCGGTCGCATTGAGTGCGTTGAGGCGCCCGGGAACGCCCAGCTCACAGGTTGCCTTTTCGCCCAGATAGCTCACCTCAAAGCGTGCCGTGGCACCCAAATGTATATCCACCAGGCGCAGGTCAGCTTTGGCATCACTGCCATAGGTGATCACCGGGGCCGCTCCTGCCAACCGGGTGGCGAGATGGCGGGTGCCCTCATCATCAGCGCACAACACAATGGCACCACTGGCATTTCGGGCAAATGCCTCAAAAGCGTCATAAATGGCATCCAAGTTGCCATAGAAATCCAGGTGGTCAGGTGCGACGTTGGTGATCATCACCACGGATGGTTCATAACCCAGGAAGGAGCGATCCGACTCATCGGCTTCGATCACAAAGATATCATCGCCACCCCAGCGGGAAGAGACCCCCCATTCACTAATCACACCACCATTGACCGCGCCAATGTCGCGCCCACTGCGATACAGAGCACTAGCAAGCATGGCCGTGGAGGTAGTTTTGCCATGCGAACCGGCAACCGCAAGCACGGTTTTAGATTGCATAATCCAGCGCAGGGCTTCTGAGCGATGCAGTATTTGCAGCGCTCTTGACTTAGCCTCCATTAGTTCAGGGTTGTTATCGCGAACAGCGCTGGAGACAACAACAGTGTCTGCCGGGCCCACCTGGGTGGCATCGTGTCCAATGAAAACCGGGATTCCGGCATCGCGGAGGGAAGCTGCCACCTCAGAATCTGCCCTATCTGAACCAGTGACGCTTAAGCCTTTTTCTTTGAGCACGCGCGCAATGCCGCTCATTCCGGAGCCGGCAACACCGATAAAGTGCACACTGCCTAATTCCTGGGGAATCGGCCGACCAATCTCTGGTTTCATTCTTTTTCCTCTACCCTGCCCAAAGCCTCAAGCATCATCCGAACAAAATCTCCACTGGCGTCGCGATCGCCCAAGTCCTTGGCACTGCGGGCCATCTTCGCCAACGCTTTGTCATCCCCCAGCAACGGAACCATTTTTTCTAGAACATATCTCGGGGTGAAATCCGCATCCCGCACCAGCAGCGCAGCACCTGCGTCAACACTGCCCCGGGCGTTTTTTTCCTGCTCACCATTACCCACGGGGTAGGGAACGAAGATGGCAGGAATGCCCAGTAGTGAAATCTCGGACACGGTCGCAGCGCCAGCACGAGAGACCATCGCAGTGGCCGCAGCAAACGCCAAATCCATCCGATCGCAATAGCTAAGCCCCACGTAACCCTTCGGTGGCTTCTTCGGCACATCATTTCTTGCCCCCACGATGTGAAGTAATTGCCACCCAGTGGCCAGTAAGTCCGCCAGGCCGGCGTCGATTGTGGCGTTGATGGAACGCGCCCCCTGGGACCCACCGGTGATCACGAGAGTTTTTTTCTGGGGCGACAAACCAAAGTGCGCCCTGGCATCAGCGGGGCTTGGCGTCAGCTCTGGATGGGTAATAGATCGAGACAATGGCATACCAATGCGTTTGGCGCCGGGTAAGTCCGTGGAGGCGAAAGTGGTCGCCACGTGGGGGCTCAAACGCGCGCCCAACCGATTGGCAAAACCGGCAACAGAGTTAGCTTCGTGAATCACGGAGGGTGTGCGAGTAAGCCAGGCGGCCACGTACGCAGGTGCGCAGGCGTAACCCCCGAATCCGGCAACAATTTCCACCCGATTTCGAAGAATCATGCGGACAACCTGGAATGTGGCAATCACAAACCGAGGCCAAAAAGCGAGCGCGTAAAGCGATAAGCGCCGGGGAAAAGGGAGCCTGGCAACAGTAACCAAGGTTAGGCCTGCCGCTGGCACCAAACGGGATTCCAAACCCTCTGTTGTGCCGAGGACCAGAATCTCTGATGCTGCGCACTGCCCCTGGACCATAAGTTCATCGGCTATGGCCAGGAGCGGGTTGACGTGGCCGGCGGTGCCTCCGCCCGCCAAGAGAACACGGGTCATCGCCTGGCTGACCCGGAACGAGAGAGGTAGTCAGACACCGACCTCGCACCGTTTCTATTAACAGCCATCACCACACCCATCGCCGCTAAGGAAGAAACCAAGGCGGAGCCACCGACTGACATGAACGGCAGCGGCACCCCCAACACCGGCAAAAGTTCTAGCACCACCGCAATGTTGATGAGGGCTTGACCGATTAACCAGACCATCACCCCCGCGGTGACAAACCTGGCAAAAGGATCGGGTTGGTTGCGCACCAAGCGCACCATGGACACAGCTAAGACAACGAAGGAGGCGATTACCAGTGTTGCCCCCACCAAACCTAATTCTTCGCCCACAATGGCGAAAATAAAGTCTGTTTCCGCCTCCGGTAACCATGACCATTTAGCTCGAGAATTTCCTAAGCCCACGCCGAGTACACCCCCTGAGCCCAAGGCAAAGGTGGAGTGGACCGTCTGCCAACACCCGGTGAGGTAGTCTTCCTCGGCGCACCCGGAAAACCAGGTAACGATGCGGTTCATCCGAGAAGCGGCGAAAGCGGCCATGAGGGCGCCAGCAGCGGCAACGCCTGCCACAACAAGAGCAAGGTGGCGTAGACGAATACCAGCAACAAAACCAATGCCTAGTGCGATCATCACCATCACACCCATGGTGCCCAAGTCGTTACCCAAGCCGACCATGATAAGCGCTAAGAGCACTCCAAGGCCCAAAGGGCGCAGCAGAACGCGATAATCAAAAATCTGATCAATGCGATTAGCGAGCATCGCCGCCATCCACACAATGAGCGCTGCCTTGAGAAGTTCGGAGGGTTGTCCGCTAAGACCAGCGATTCGAACCCAGTTGGTATTACCACCTGAGGTGATACCCAAGGAGCTAAAAACTAATCCCTGGAACAGTAGGGCAAGCAAAAATCCAGTGGGAGCAAGACGTTTAAACGTAATGGGTGGAAGCCTGGAAATAACGAGCATCCCGGGCACCCCCACAAGCACCCAGATGGCCTGAGAGAAGAAGGTGGCAAAGAAATTGCCATCGTTTCCCAGCGCTGATCCGACAAAAGAAGAAGAGAGCACCATGACAAGTCCAAAAATCACCAAAAACAACACCATGGCAACCATAACCACATAGTCGGGAGATTCTTTAGCAAACAGACGTTTAACGCTGACAACAACGCGGTTTTCGGCATTACGAGTTGCCTTCGCAGAGCTTGTTGCGCTCACGGTGCCTTCACCTCTTTGCCAACCGGGATAAATACCTAGGCGTTGAGATACGCCTAACTAAGTGTGCGCGAAAGGCCAGAGGCTCAGGCGATGGCGCGCCGAGTGCAACAAACGCTCTGCTAGCTCCCTCTGGCGAAGCTCAAGGCAAGCTAAGTACGCCCGCGATAGCCTCAGGAGACACATCAAAAGCTCGTGCAATTGCCGTGGCCGTGAGGATCACCACGACGTCATCGGGCAGCGCCCAGCCGGCCTCGACAAGTTCCTCCAGCGTGGAAATCTCCCATGCTTGGTTCGCTCGGTCAGCTAAAAAGGCGCGGTCGACAAGAATCTCTTGCACCAGGCCAACATCACTTTTTCCGGGGGCGTCAAGGCCCACGCTAATGGCCCGAGCACCCTCCACAACTTCAGCTTCCTCAACCCGGGCCTCAGTGGTGCCCACACCACGGCGATACACGCACGCCATTTCCACTCCGTCATAGAGCACCCCTGAATTGGTGTGGGAATCTTCCTCCACACACACCGCCATCACAGGACGCCTGGAGCTTTCGCTAAAGCGCTCCCACCACTGCAGGGACGGGTCGTGAGCGACCACAATGAGCATCTCGTAGGGATGGGGATCACGGAGCGCATCCAACAGTGGGTCAAAACCATTTCCCACGACCAGCGTGGGGCGACCGGCGGCGTTAAGAATTCTGGCCGCTAGCTCCGCTGCTCGCACGCCCTCTTTTTCGCCACTGACGATGATCCAGCTGGCGACCTTGGTGTTCTTATCGCGCAAGCGCCAGGCTAAATCCACATCAGAAAAAACCGGAATGCCTTTTTCCTGCAGGTTACTAACGACGGGGTCATCCGTGGTGACACCCGGTGACACCACAGCGAAGTCCGGCGCAACACCGGAAAGAGCTGCAACGCGCTGTTCGCCGGAGGCGCTCACTACCACCTCGGTGCCGATCACCTGCGCAAGGTTGATTCGATCGGCTGTAGCATCCGCGGCAACAACAGTGACGTCCGCCCCTAGTTCCACCAATGTGTCGACTAGCGCGAAACCCGTGGCGCCTAAACCGACCACCACGACACGTAGCCCCGACCAGTCACCATGCCAACTGGTGAGGTCCCGCTCGCTGGAATCTATCAACGACTGAGCCACTCCAAGTAGAAAAGGCCGGCACCAACCGCGGCAAACAAGCCGGCAATGAGCCAAAATCGCACCACGATGGTAACTTCCGCCCAGCCTTTGATTTCGTAGTGATGGTGCAGCGGTGACGAGTAAAAAATTCGGCGTCCCCCGGTGGCCTTGAAATACAGGCGCTGGAGGATCACCGAGGCGGTCAAGACGACAAACAGTCCTCCGACGATCGGGAGTAGCACTTCGGTGCGAGAGAAAAGGGCTAGTCCTGCCACCCCACCACCGAGGCCAAGAGAGCCCGTATCGCCCATAAAAATCTGGGCCGGTGACGTATTCCACCAGAGGAACCCAATCAAACTAGCGGCCACTATGGCTGCCACCGCGGTGAGTTCCAAAGAATCGCGAACTTCATAACACTTGTAAAAATTATCTTGATCAGGGAAAAGACGGAAACAAGACTGGTTGAACTGCCAGAAGGTGATAATCACGTAGGCGACAAACACAAGGATTGTGGAACCACTGGCAAGGCCGTCTAGCCCATCGGTGAGGTTCACAGCATTGGAAGTCCCCACAATGATCAAGGTTGCCCACACGGCGAAGCCGATCAGGACCCCCAGTTGACCCCAACCCACAAAAGAGAACACGTCGGCGTTTCGAACCAAAGAAATACCCTGCGCGGCGGGGGTTTGTCCATTAGCGTCGGGAAACGACACCGCCGCAACCCCAAAAAGCACGGCCACCACAATTTGGCCAATCAGTTTTCCCCGGGGACTAAGACCCAAGGATTGTTGACGACGAATCTTGGAATAGTCATCTAAAAAGCCAACGAGCCCCAGACCAACAATGAGCCCAATCACCAGCAGCGCCGAGAGGCTGATCGGTGCTCTTTCGATGAGGTGGGCGCCGAAATAACCAAACACAATGGCCAAGATGATGACAATCCCACCCATGGTGGGGGTTCCACGCTTCACAAAGTGGGTCTTGGGGCCATCTTGGCGAATGAACTGACCCCACCCAATTTTGGCAAAAAGTCGAATAAACAGCGGGGTCGTAAAAAGCGAAAAAGCTAGGGAAAGGGCACTGCCCAAAAGCAGTATCCTCACGCGAGATCCTCCACAAATCGATCTACCAGAGGGAACAACGATTCACTGCTACTGCCCATCACGACGACAACGTCCCCTGGTCCAATAAATGCACGGGCACTATCGTAGGCGGTGTGGGCGTCTAGATAGTGCTGCGACTCCCCTGCCCACGATCCTTCTCGCCCCACCGAAAGAAAAATGGAACGAGCGCGAGCCCCTATCGCCATCACTTGAGCGATGTTGAGGCGCACCATCAGGGCACCAAATGCTTCGAGGGTGTCATAGTCCGATTCCCCCGCGAACGCGATGGCGCCAATGAGGACAATGATGCGCCGAGACCCAGCGCACAAACTCGTCAGCGTTTTCAGCGTGTCAACGACCGCATCGGCTCCGAGGGCTGCCGTGTCATCAATCACGATGATGCCTCGGGAAAGATGATGGACCACGCCACGATGTGGCTCATCCGGGGTTTCACCTGCCCGGGCTACCGCTGCCTCGAGGGATTCACCGGCCTCAACCGCACGAGCGATGCCCGCTACAACATCAGCGCGCCTGGCAAAACTCATCACTCCCATGCTTAGCTCGACAGATACATCTCCTAGTCGAACAAGGCCACCGGATTGGCCCCAGTCCATCCACTCGTTCTCAAACGTTAGTTGCGTCATCAGGTTTGCTTGTCTATCGGCCAACCAGAGAGGTGCAGTGCTTCGAGGGCCTGCTGCCTCGCCGAATACGGAACTTTTACGCCGGCAATATCCCGATATGCCTGAGAGCCAGGCCCACACCAGAGAACACTGTCATCTTCGCCCACAAGGCTCAGCGCAAAACGAATCGCCTCGGTGGGATCGGCAATCTCATGCACGGTGGCTCCCTCTATGGACCGCGCACCTTCGAGCAAGCCCGCCCTAATCTGATGGGGGTCTTCCAGCCTGGGATCATCATCGGTCACGATCACCACATCAGCAAGCGTCGCTGCCACCTGGCCCATCACCGGTCTCTTGGACGCATCTCGGTTACCAGAGGTACCACACACGATCACCACGCGACCTTTAGTCTGATCGCGGACAGTGGAAAGCGTCTGCTCATATGCGTCAGCACTGCGCCCAGCGTCCAGAAATACGCCAGGAGCACCGGGGCTAGAAATGTTCTCGACCCGGCCTGGAATATAAACCGGAATCCCCGCAGTTCCAGGCCCCATTGCTGCACCAAGGTCAGAGACGCTAACGCCTGAACTAACCAGCATCACACTGGCCAACGCTGCATTTGCCACCATGTGCTCGCCCAGTATCGGAGCACTCATGCTGAGTGCCTCCCCATCGGGGCCAGTGAGATTCCACCAACTGCGGTTACCTTCGGCCTTGGTGAGCTCGTAATGCCATAACGCTGATTCGTGACCAGCCTTAGCCACGGTGAGGAGGGGTACTTCCAGAGTGGCCGCAAGCTTTTCCCCCCACGGTGTATCAACGCATACCACTGCAGACCCGGTCATTTCCGGTGTGAACAGGGCGGCTTTCGCTGCCAAGTAATGGTCCATATTTCCAAAATCTTCAAAATGGTCGTGACTGAGATTGGTAAACCCTGAGACGGTGCTAAAAACCCCCTCCAGCCTTTTTTTATTGAGCGCTTGAGCACTGACCTCCAAGGCCACCCCCCACACGCCACCCTCGCTCGCGAGTGCCAGCATCGCATGAATATCGGGTGCTTCCGGGGTGGTGAGCGTGCTCGGGTAGGACACATCTAACACCTTGCGAACCGCTGTGGTAGATAAGGCAGTACCAAGCCCTAGCGCTCGCATCATGGCCTCTAGGAGGAAAACGGTGGAGGTTTTTCCATTTGTTCCAGTGACGCTGAAAACCGCAGATCCGCCACCGCGTGATGTGCCATAGACCTTAGAGGCCAGAGCGCCGAGAAGTCGCCGTGGCTCGGTTGCTACTAACAGCGATACATCCTCGCCAGCGAGGGTGTCCCTTCCAGCGGGGTCCGTCATCACCGCTGACGCCCCAGCTGCTTTTGCTTGTGGCCAAAACTCTATGCCGTGGCGGTGGGCTCCCTGCAGGGCGACAAAGATATCGCCTGGCAACACTGCCGAAGTGTTGAGGGCGACACCGCTAATGTCAACGTCGTCACCAAAGCGCTCTAGTTCCAGAGAGTCAGCCAGGGTGTGAAGCGACTGGGGGGAATGTTGGGTGGGTCGAAGAATTGCGCCTTCTGCCACAGCAACCCCCTGCTCGATTTTCTAGCGAATGGTGCCCTACCAGGTTAGCGCTGGAACGGTTGCTGGTTCGCTCGAGGGGGCAACCCGATAGTGCTTGAGAACGTGCGACATCACATCATGAAAAGCCGGTGCCGCAGCAGAGGATACTCGCGACGTTTGTGGCTTATAAAAGCTAACCAGGACAACATATTGGGGGTCCTCCGCAGGCGCCATACCGGCCAAGGAAATTACCCGCTCGGCACCATAACCGGAGGAGTTTGCAATTTCTGCTGTTCCGGTCTTCGCCGCCACTCGATATCCAGGAACGGTCAAAACGGAGCTCAAACTGCCCTGACTGACGATTGTTTCCATTATGCTCACCGTTGTCGCGGCGGCACTAGCGGACACAACCTGCGTGGGTTCGGCTATCGGCGTTTGAAGAAACTCGCCCTCGGCAGTGGTGCAGCCCTCCACTAGGCGCAAAGGAACTCGCAGCCCGTCGTTGGCGATTACTTGGTAGGCGCCCGCCATTTGTGCTGCCGTGACTGAAATCCCTTGGCCATAAAACTGGGCGTATCGCGTCACGATGTCCACATTGCCAGCCGATTGCAGGAGTCCACCCGATTCACCGACAAAGTCCGCACCAGTAGTGGCGCCAAAACCAAAGTCTTGAAAATACTGTGTTGCTTCGGATTTGGGCATCCGGCCGCCCAGCACTGCCATTCCGGTGTTCGAGGAGGTGTGCAGCACACCGGCGGTGGTGAGCTGGCGATCTTCACCCACTGAAAAGTTCTTGATAAAGGTGTCCGAATCCACTCGGAAGAAACCTGGCGCCACAAGGCGGTCCTCGGCGTAGGTGTACCCCCCGTCCATCAGCATGGCAATGCCTACGGGTTTCATAATCGAACCGGGCTCATAGGGTGAGCTAAAAACCCGCGCTCCCGTGTACTTCGTGGGTGTTTGGGAGAAATCATTTGGGTCGAAAGTGGGCCAGTCGGCGGCAGCCAAAACATGGCCATCTTTCACCCGCACCACCATCGCTGAGCCATACGCCGCGCCCAATCGACTGCCATGTTCGGCAAGTTGTTGCAACACATACCACTGCAGATCACTATCGATAGTGAGCGTGACGTCCCCACCGTGCACGGGCTCTGACACCGACTCGGTGGTCCCCGGCAGGCGCACACCATCAGCACCTCGTTGATAGGTTGCCACACCGTTGGTGGCGCCTAAACAGTCGTTGTAATCCAATTCGATTCCACCCAACGGCTCGTCGGTACCGAGCATCCCCGTGAGGTTTCCGGTCACCGCGCCAAAGGGGTAGGTCCGTTCGCGAATGAGGTCCATCTGAAGCCACGGAATACCCAGTGCGCGAAGGCTTTCGCGGACTTCGGGGCTCACTCCTTTGACCAGATAGGTGAAGGGAGCTTCCGGGTCTTGGCTAATCGCATAGAGCAGCTCCTCGTGCAGAGCTCCCGTGATGGCTGCGACTTCCAACAGGGCAGCGCTGACGGTGACAATTTCACCTTTGCGCCTGAAGTCCCCCACGATGCGGGGATCAGTGCTGATGTCGTAGCGATCAACATCTACAGCTAGGTCATTTCCAAAACTATCCACGATAGATCCGCGCGACGCCCAGATAACTTCGTCGGTTGTGCGAATCTCTTCGGATTGCTCTTGGAGTTCACTGGCGCGAACAATCTGAACATCAACAAGCTTGGTGAACAGCAATGCGCTCACGATAAACACTAAGGCGAGGGCGAATCCCGCACGCTTAGCGGACATACGCTGGTGCGACATAGGTTGCCTATCCCTGCTTAGCGAGTTGTGGGTGAGGGAATAGTGCCGCCAAAGCGCACTGGGGGCTGGGTCATAACCATGGCAGTGCTCACCGTGGCGGCTGCCGCACTCGAAACCCGAGTCACAGTGCCTCCCGCTTCTTGGGTGAGCATTTCTAGCTCGTCTAGGGCGGTGGCCTCAGGTGCAGCTGCTTGGCTTACCGAGTCATAAACAGCGGCAATAATCGCTGGTGGTGCAATAACTTCGGTGCCGGTGGTGACGCTGACCACGGAACGAGAATTCGAGAGGCTTGCCGGAATAGCTTCACCGATCACGGTGGCATCAGAGAGGCGTAAATAAGCCGGGTTGTTGTCTTCCACCATGCCCATGGATGAAGCAAGAGTGGCCAATGTGTCGGGGGCGGTGAGCGCGCCAATATCTTCGGCGACAATCTGTAATTGCTGGTGGCTATCGCGCACGTCAGCTTTGAGTCCCGAGATTTCATACGCGCCACCAGAGACAGCAATGGAGAGCATTAACTGCCCTCCTAAGATGGCAAAGATTCCACTAAGAATCACCACGATATAGCGAAGCTTGGGCGCAGCCGCCGTGAGACTGCGCGGGCGTGTTGAGGCAACGGCACGAAGTGGTGAGCCAACGCGCGGCACACTGAGGGAATGGGCTAGGGCGCTCATGATGGAACCTTTCGAAGTTTCTCGGCTGCGCGCAGGCGGACCGAGGTGCTGCGGGGATTGTTGGCAATTTCTTCAGCGGAGGCCATCTCGGCCCCGCGGGTCAATTCGCGGAACTCAGGCCGATGCTCTGGTAGCTCCTGGGGTAAGCCGAGCGGCGCAGTGGATCGAGACCGTCGACGCAGTTCGGTTTTGACAAATTTGTCTTCGCCTGACTGATACGACATCACCGCGATTCGTCCCCCCACCGCGAGCCGGTTCATGGCTTCAGGGATGGCCGCTTCAAGCGATTCCAGCTCGTGGTTAACTTCAATCCGAAGTGCTTGGAACACGCGTTTAGCAGGATGTCCCTTATCGCGAAGCGCATAAGGCGTGGCCTGTTGGAGAATCTCCACGAGTTCACTAGTGCGAGTAATGGGCTTAATTCCCCGGGCATCAGCAATCGCGTGGGCATAACGCTTGGCGAGTTTTTCGTCCCCAAAGCGCCAGAAAATTCCAGCAAGCTCGTCCACTTCGTAGCTGGCAAGAATGTCGGTGGCGCTGTGGGCATCGCCAGGATTCATGCGCATGTCCAAGGGAGCATCCACTGAGTAAGAAAAACCTCGCTCGGGTTTGTCCAAGTGCAGCGAGGAGACACCCAAGTCAAAAAGAATGGCCGCGGGGGCTTCGCCACCAAACTGACTATCCAAAGCCAGACCGAGGTCGTCGTAACGGCACTGCGCAAAACTGACGCGATCGCCATAGGGCACTAACCGGGCCTTGGAGCTTTCTAGAGCTTCAGGGTCGCGGTCGATGCCTAATACCCGCAGGGCTGGGATGGAGGCTAAGAAGGCTTCGGTGTGACCGCCCAGTCCGAGCGTGGCATCCACAAGCAGCGGTGAGTCCCCCAAGAGGGCGGGGCTCAGCAGTTCCAGCGCTCGCGGGGCCAAAACCGGGGTGTGGCGGTAGGTGTCCATCATCAGAATGTTGGCTCTCACCTCGAATTTGAGATTCCCTTCCGTGGTACTGACCTGGAACCGGGGAAGGTGCCACAGGGGTCACGGACGGGAGTCTCAAACTCGGGATTAAAGGAGTCCGGGAATCACCTCCTCCTCGGTTTCGGAGAAGGCTTGCTCGCGGTCGGCGTAATAGGAATCCCAGGCGCTGGTGGACCAAATCTCCGCACGGTTTCCTGCACCGATTACCGTGAGGTCTTTTTCTAATCCCGCATAGTCGCGAAGTGCTGGAGGAACACTTACTCGGTTTTGCTTGTCGGGAATCTCCGAGCTTGCGCCTGAGAGAAAGAGGCGGAGAAAGTCTCGCCCCGCCTTAGACGTCAGTGGTGCTTCGCGCAAACGCTCGAGATGGATTTCAAAGTCTTTGGAGGTGAAGACGTAGATGCATCGCTCTTGGCCTCGAGTGAGGACCAGACCGTTAGCTAACTCGTCTCGAAAGCGAGCCGGCAGGATGACGCGACCTTTGTCATCAAGCTTCGGGGCGTGAGTTCCCAAAAACATTTTTGTGCCCCTTTCATGTCCGGCCAACGGGGAGCATTCTCCACTTTACTCCACTTTGCTCCAATTGCAACCACTTTTGAGAAGTTTTTTGGGCCATGCCCCCCACACCCTCCACCGCAGCACCAACACGAGATCCGGATGGGGACAACAAAAAACCGGCCATCGCTGGCCGGTCAGGGAAAAAGCTACGGGAGGCGTTGGCCCCCTAGTAGAGGATTAGGGGTTCTCGCCGCGCTGCCTGCGTTCCCAACGATCGTTGAGACGATCCATAAAACTCGTCGAAGGCGCGGAGGAGCTGCGCGATGAAGACGAAGCAGAAGACTTTGGCGACGAGGTGGCGCGCCCCGGAACAGCCACAGCGACCATGACCCCGGTGAAGACGACAGCAAAACCCAAGATGCCCACAACCGTGAGGTCTTGGTAGACACCAACAAGCATGGTGATCAGGCCCACAACAGCAAGGATCACGCCAACGGCAATCGCGCGGTAATGAGGAACGCGCTTGGCACCAAGAGCGGTCAGCACGTCGGCTTCACCCTGGTAAAGGTTGCGCTCCATTTCATCGAGCAAGCGCTGCTCGTGTTCAGACAGTGGCATACGCCCCTCCCGTCAAAGATATTTAAACCTAGGAGCCGATTGTACGGGGATTTCCTGTGGATAAGCTACAGGGGTGTCTGAACAAACCAAGCTCGTCGATCTCGTTGATCATCACCTAACCTCCTTCCTGGAATCTCGCTCGCACGACATGGCGAACATCTCCCCCGACTTGGAGCACCTGTTGGCCTACAGCAACAGCATGCTCACGGGGGGGAAAAGATTCCGTGCCCGTTTTTGCTATTGGGGTTGGCGAGCCATTGGCTCCGACGGATCCGAGATGGACCTACTCGGTGGAGTAGAAACTCTCGATGATGTTCAATCGGTTATTGCCTTGGCCACCTCACTCGAGGTTTTCCACGCGGCTGCTCTTGTTCACGATGACATCATGGACAACTCCGATACTCGCAGGGGCCTGCCCGCAGCGCATCGCGCGTTTGAAAAAATTCACTCCTCTCGCGACTATTCGGGAATCTCGGACCATTTCGGACGCTCGACGGCTCTGCTCCTCGGTGATCTGCTCTTGGCATGGAGTGATGACTTACTCACCGCAGCGCTTGATTCTCTGCCTCCAGAGATTGCTAGGGCAACCCGGAGCCAGTTTTCCAAGATGCGTCAGGAGGTCACTCTGGGGCAATATCTCGACATCCACGAGGAAGCCGCCTGGCTACACACTGCCGAATCGGAACGCCTCGAGCGAGCGCTACGCGTGGTGACCTACAAATCAGCGAAGTACAGCATGGAGGCCCCCCTGCTTATTGGAGCAAGTCTGGCCGGGGCGCATCCCGAACAACTCGCTGATCTCTCAACGTTTGGTTTGCCTCTGGGAATCGCCTTTCAGCTGCGCGATGACGTCTTAGGAGTCTTTGGTGATTCTGAAGTAACCGGGAAGCCCTCCGGTGACGATCTGCGCGAAGGTAAACGAACGGCACTTATTGCTTTGGCCGAATCGGCCATGCCCGAGAGCCAAAAAAGAGTGTTCAATGAAATGCTCGGGGATAGATCCCTCTCACCGGATCAAATCGAAGTCATGCAATCCACACTGCGCGAAAGCGGCGCGCTAGATGATGTGGAATCGATGATCAGTGACTACGCGAGCCAGGCGATGACCGTGCTCGGTAACTCCGCCATCTCAGCCGGTGCAAAAAAAGAA
>LIAY01000023.1 GCA_001438965.1 Microbacteriaceae bacterium BACL25 MAG-120322-bin65
CCAGGGCTGTTTCGTCTACACATGCGGGCGACTCACGATAGTGAGGCGGCGGCCCTCGAGGGCCACCGACGATGGCAGTCCGCTCTTGTTCCGTTACCTACGATACCAGGCCTGCCCAAGAATAGACAGCCCCTCTTTCAGTGGTGAGCACGGGCGTGTGACGGGGTTAGAGTGAGCTGTGCTTCGCTTCCCCCACTACTTGCGCCGTTGGAGCCAATTACTTTTTGGGCTTTTCTTATTCGGGTTCTCATTGGCCATGATGCTCCGGGCCAATCTCGGTGTAGACCCATGGACAGTGTTTGCCGACGGAATAAGGGTCCAATGGGGATTTAGCTTCGGTTGGATTGTTGTGGTTTCCAGCTTTGTGGTGCTGCTGATTTGGATTCCCCTGCGTCAAAAGCCAGGGGTGGGCACCGTCTTGAACGCCCTGCTGGTGGGACCCAGCATGGAGGTCGGGCTGGCGTTGGTCGAAACCCCGGAAACACTGATTCAGCGTGTGATTCTCTTTGCCGCGGGATTGTTGATGTTGGGCATCGCCAGTGGTCTCTACATTGGTGCCCGTTTTGGCCCAGGTCCCCGCGATGGCCTCATGGTCGGCTTTAACGCCCGTTTTGGTTGGCCAATGTGGGCTGTGCGCACAGTGGTGGAAACCACCGTGCTCGCGATTGGCTGGGCTCTGGGTGGCTCATTTTGGGTCGGCACTATTGTGTTCGCCCTGATGATTGGGCCTCTTGCCCAGCGAGCGATTAAGGTCTTTCGCGTCGAAGACTATTCGGCCAAGGAAACGGGCAGATAAAGGTCCTGGACTCGATCATCTAAGGCCGTGTGGTCGTTTCGGGTGTAGAGACCACAGTGATCCACGCCGCAATCCAGGCCTGATTCACGATCTTCCACCACCTCGATGTAGGCGCTAAAAGTCCCTAGTTCCCGGTCATCAAAGCCCCGGGCGCCAAAGAGCCGCCATGCCCAGTCATCATTAACCCAGTTAGAGGCCGCGTACTCGATGACCTCTTCACCCTGCGCTGGCGAAACCGCCGTGGTGGGTACCCCTCCCAAACACGGGCCAGGCTTGATGTCCACCTCGGTGGGGACCAAACAAATTGCCACATAGATGCCTTTTGTGGAATCAAACCCTTCACCAGAAACAATCAGGCGATCACCGATTACCAACTGATCCAGACCGCGATCGCTCGGGCCATCAAAGCGGGCACTAAGCGTGCGGGTTCGCAAGTCATCCGCGGTGGCCGAAACACTCAGCGGATAGCCCTCAACCTCGAGTGGCTGCCCGGATGATCCTGCTGGTGAACTGGTGAGAATGGGGATCACAAGCCACGCCACGAGGGCCAGAACAACAAGGGTAATAATGGCTAAGCTCCACACCACTATCGCTCTGAAGCGATGTGAGGGAGAAGCCATGTGTCAAGTGTAGGCACCGTCTTCGGGGTAATCTCACCACTATGAAACTGCGGGAAGGGCTTCTTGTTGCCCTCGGCGGCGGCTTGGGAACGTTGGCAAGGGTCGGTGTCGATCAAGCCCTCGATGATTGGGCCTACGCCGAGCACCTAGCCACATTGTCGGTCAATATTCTGGGCGCTTTCGGCTTAGCATTCGTGGTGGCCCACGGTTTGCCTCGGTTATCTCAAGGCGTACGCAGCGGCATTACTGTCGGTTTTTTTGGCTCTTACACAACTTTTTCTGCCATCTCGATGTTGAGTATCTCCTCAACTTGGGTTGAAACCATCAGCTACCTGATCATCACTTTCGTATTCGGTTTGGCAGCTGCCTGGCTGGGCTGGCAATCCGGGAAAAAAATCCAACGCCTATCCGGTGCGCGATCATGAGCCTCGGCGTGCTGGCTCTCACCGTTGCCCTCGGCGCCCTTGGCGCTGTATTGAGGTGGCTCATAGGCCTTTTTCTTAATCCTCTTGGCCGATCGCGCTTAGCCATTGCCCTTGTCAACATTGCAGGATCTGCTCTAGGTGGCGGCCTGTTAGCTTTTCCTCACCAGGAGCTCACCCTTGCTCTCACTGCAGGGCTCTGCGCCGGACTCACCACTTTTTCCACGTTGGCGCTTCAACTAATATCGGTCGAAGGCGCTCCCCCGGCCAGAGCACGGGTGATGCTCGCGTTTGTTCATGTTGCAGCGGGGATCGGTAGTTGTTTTATTGCCTACTCCCTAGTCTCCTTGGCTCTCTAGAGCACTGTTTCTGTGGAATACCTCAGTGGGACCGGGTGCTTGCGTGATACACTCCATCGATTCTCTATCCCTAAAGAAGACCTCAGACGGGTCACCATCGCCTGGGTCGATGTCAATGTGAGGGGTGACCTATGGGTCGCGGTCGGCAAAAAGCCAAAAACACCAAAGTTGCGCGTGAGCTGAAGTATTACAGCCCCAACACGGACCTGTCTCAGTTGCAAAAAGAACTAGCTAGTTCCGCCACACCGGCCGATAGTGCGTCCTCTAGTGAGGACGCTTGGGCGGACTACAACGACGCAGAAGAAGAATCGGCGTAGTCAGAAACTAGGCTGACCGCACCGCCATCAACCCCTTTGGCGCTGGTCACTGCAGTAACTGAATCGCCAGCTGTGGCAAATCGAACTTCGCCAACCTGCCAGACCTGATGACCTGATTCGCCGAGCATCGCGCTCACCGCTCCGGCCTTCGATGGCTCGACCACGGCAATCATGCCGATCCCCATATTCCAGGTGTCCTCGACTCGGTCTAGGCCAAACCCGCCAATATCGGCCAACACGCGCATCACTGTTGGTGGCATCCAGGTGGATCGATCCACCTCAACCGCGAGCCCCACAGGAAGAACGCGGGAGAGATTTTGGGCAATACCGCCACCGGTCACATGGCTGAGCACCCTCACCGCCCCGGGGTGTGCCGCTAAGAGAGCAACCAGTGCGCGGGTATAAAGCCTGGTTGGCTCCAACAGTTCCCATCCCAGTTCCCGGGAAAATTCAGGCCGAGTGTCGGTGTAGGCCAGGCCGGCATCGAAAATAATTCTTCGAACCAGCGAAAAACCATTGCTGTGCAAACCACTCGATGCCATCGCTAACACCACATCACCCGGTTTCACAGAATCAGGGCTCAGCACCCGATCTGCCTCAACCACCCCGGTAGCGGCACCGGCCACGTCATACTCATCGGGGCCCAACAAGCCCGGATGCTCTGCTGTTTCACCGCCAATGAGGGATACGTCACATTCCTTAGCGGCGGTGGCGATACCTTCGACGATGGCGGCAATGCGCTCGGGAACAACCGACCCACAGGCGATGTAGTCGGTCATGAACAATGGGGTGGCTCCGGCCACCACAATGTCATCGACGACCATGCCGACTAGGTCAAAACCGATCGTGTTGTGAACATCCAACGCCTGGGCAATGGCGACTTTGGTGCCCACCCCATCGGTCGAGGTAGCCAAGACCGGGTGGCGATAAGCCGAAAGAAACGAAGCGTCATACAGGCCCGCGAAACCACCAATTCCACCTATCACGCGGCTGGAATGACTCGCCGCCACAGCATTTTTCATGAGCTCCACAGCGCGATCCCCAGCGCTGGTGTCCACCCCGCTCGCGGCGTAGGGGGAATTTTCCATCACGCTGACACTCTACTCGAGGGGCACATGACTGCCTTGTGTATAACTTTGACCGTCGCAAGAACTTGACTTTTAGCCTCGTGTCATGACGCCTGGACCTTCGAGCACAACCGTTACGTTCCCCCGCTGGATCACCTGGCTTGGCCTGCTCATACTGGGCTCGGGTTTAGCCAGTGCGCCCGTTAGCCCCACCGTGGCCAGTGGTGGGCTTGCCACCTCGTCGACCCTGTGGTCCAGTGCCGAGCTCACTAGCGCTGTACTCGGTGGTGGCACCTCGCGTGATTACACCACCGGCGTGGAAGGCTGGGCGAAAGACGCTTTTGTGGCACTAGGCGCCTTTGGTCTGGAGTGGACAAGTGCGACAGAGCCGTCGCGCCGCATGGTTTTCGATGGATCCGTAATGAGTCAAAACCTGGTTCCAGGTGGCGCATCCACCTGGGAGACCGCCGGAAATATCTACTCTGACCCACGCAATGTCGTCTACGCAACCAACGCGGTGACACTAAGTCATGACCAGGCACGATTTGTGGTGCGTCTGCAGTCTCTGGACCCGGGGGTCATGACCGATAAGCGTCTCTTTTGGAAAGGCGAATTACCCGCGAGTTACCAACCGACTTATTCGAGCCCCGCAGCGGGGACGCTCATCATTCATGATGCGCTTCATCGCCACCCCAGTGTTATTGCCCAGGCCACCACCACAGCCGGAATGGTGGACTGGGGTGGGGATGGAATCTATAGCCAACCTTTAGTCGATGGAGACCTAACACCGACTCTCTACGCCCACTCCACTAGCGACATGGATTTCACCGTCACCATCACGGTGGGACTGATCGACTATGACCCCTGCTCTGTCGATGAAGCCACCAGCATCGCTGGTTCCCGAGCCGGTGTTCTGGGAACCACGTGGCCGAGCGTGACCTCTTGTCTGGGTTCACCCTCGTGGAGCATCACCGCTGATGGTGAAGCATCCAAAAACCTCGTTGTGCCCTTCGATAGTGCCGTGGGTTCACTGCCCGAAGGGGCAATCAGAACGTTAGATCTGAGTGGGCTACCCGCTGGACTCACCTGGGCGCGAGGAGACGACTCCGGTTCCAACCTGCACATGCGGGTGACCGCAGGGTCTGATGTCGCCCCCGGTGTGTACCCAATTTCTCTGAGCACAGCGAAGAAAACGACACTCGGTGGAGTGGAAACAATCTCGCAACCTGCCACCAGCACGGCCACGCTCACAGTCCTGGCAGCGCCGCCCACCCCAGTAGCAGAGCCGGAACCGACACAAGTTCCTAACTCCACGACTAACCGCATGGCGCCCAGCCAGGGTGGTGCCAGCGCACTCGAAGTGGCAGTGCCAGATACCGAGCCTTCGCCTCTCACCACAACGGCTAAGTCCCCAGAAACAGAGGACATCCCGGTTCCCGTTATGGAGATTCCTGAGGCGGAGCCCTCCCCCTGGAATCCTGAACTCCGGGCTCCCCATGATGTGACCCCCGCTGATCTGGGTGAACAAATACCCGAGCCCCAACCTGCCGGGGCTCTCGCAGGTATTTCCGGGGCCGCCCTAGCAACTGCCGGTGGGCTGACTGCGCTGATCAGAAGGCGCCGGATGCGCGAGCCGGGCATCGAAGAAGGTTTCTAAGGAGGGAGGCAATCCCATCGAATCGTGGGCGATAGGGTTGAGCTATCTGGTGCGCGAAGAACAGGAGATAAGCCCCTTCAATGTGTGGGATCGTGGGCATTGTCTCGTCATCGCCGGTAAATCAGCAGGTGTATGACGCTCTAGCGCTATTGCAACATCGCGGCCAGGACTCCACTGGCATCGCCACTTCGGATGATCAAACTCTTCATATTCACAAAACAAGAGGACAAGTCCGTGAGGGCTATCGAACCCGAGACATGCGTGGGCTCTCGGGAACCATTGGTTTAGGTCATGTTCGCTATGCCACCAGGGGTAACGCTAAAAAAGAACAAGAAGCCCAACCTTTTTATGTAAATTCGCCCTACGGGATTGTGCTTGTTCACAATGGCAACCTCACCAATACTCGTGAGCTAACCGCAGAGCTTCTGGAAAAAGACCGTCGCCATCTCAACACCACCTCCGATACTGAACTGTTAGTCAATGTTTTAGCCAGCGAACTTCAGGGTCGTGGTTCGGCTGACGCTTTCAGCGCTGAGGACGCTTTCGCTGCAATCTCTACCCTGCACAAAAGGGTTGAGGGTTCTTATGCCGCTATTGCGCTCATCGCCGGTCACGGTGTTCTCGCCTTTAGAGACCCGTTTGGCATCAGGCCACTGATTTTGGGCAAGCGCCAAACAGGTCTAGTTGGCGAGGAATGGATTGTTGCCAGTGAATCGTTAGTTCTCGAAGCCAGCGGATATGAGATTGTTCATGATGTTGCACCGGGAGAAGCCATTTTCATTTCCCGAGATGGCACGATGAGTGCCCAGCAATGCGCGGAGAATCCACGCCTGGCTCCGTGTGCTTTTGAGTATGTCTACCTGGCCCGGCCGGATTCGATCATGAACGGCATTTCTGTCTACGAGGCCCGGCTGCGCCTGGGTGAAAAACTAGCCGACACGATCGCCCGCTATGCCCCCACCGACTCCATCGATGTGGTGATGCCCATACCGGATTCAGCCAGGCCTGCAGCGATGCAGGTGGCCCGAAAGCTCGGCATTGAATACCGCGAAGGTTTCTATAAAAACAAGTACATCGGTCGCACCTTCATCATGCCCGGCCAGGCACATCGAACCAAAAGCGTGCGCCAAAAACTCAACGCCATGTCCAGTGAATTTGCCGGCAAGAATGTTCTGATTGTCGATGACTCCATCGTTCGAGGCACCACCTCCAAAGAGATTGTGGATATGGCACGCCAAGCTGGCGCACTCTCGGTGACGTTCACCTCCGCTGCACCACCTGTTCGCTACCCACACGTCTATGGCATCAATATGCCCAGCAAAAAAGAACTCGTCGCAGCCGGTCGCACCATTCCTGAAATTGCCCGCGAAATCGGCGCCGACCACCTGATCTATCAGGAAGTCGAAGACATGAAGGAAGCCATCATCGGTGGCTCCGATGTCACCGAATTAGATATGAGCTGCTTCACCGGGGAATATGTCACGGGCACGGTGACCCCAGAATATCTGGAGTGGGTCGAGCACAACCAAGTTAGCTAGGGTCTTCTGCCCGGGCGCGTTCTACTAGGACCTGTCGAGCTCGAGTCCTCGAGCGCACGTCGATAATGAGCCAAAGAACAATGCCGAGTCCTACCGTGCCCGTTATCCCATAGAGGGCAAAGTAGGCAAAAAGTGTGGCGAAGCCGACGCTCGGATCTGAGGGGTAAAGGCCCGTGAGAAAAAGGGTGATAAAAAATCCCAACACGGCCGACACGACAACAAAAGCGCTGAGCCTCGGCGAGCGCCGAAGAGTCACCTTCTGAGAATTATTGCGAGGGGGCGTGGCCATAGATTCAGGCTAATGGCCAAATCGGAAGCCAAGCTGTGAGCTCTGCCCTCTCACCTGAGGCAGAAATCGACCCTGACGCTAGCGCCTCGGAGAACGTCCTGGACCCGGTGGCAACGCCGAGCCACACCTCAGGCGACATTTCCACAACGGCTGGTGGTGTTCCCCGTGTGTGGCGCGGGCCGGCAATCACCTGGGCGGCTCCGTAGGGCGGAACCCTGACTTCAACACTGTTACCGGGTGCTCTCAGACGAAGGAGTTGGAGACAGAATCGCACGGCAGTGGCCACCTGCTCCGGATTTGCGTGCCCCTTCTGCCAGGCTTCAAGGCACTGGCCTCCCAAGTCATCAGATATTTTGCGAGCAGCCACAGCCCACACGCTAGCAACCTGACGCCGGTAGTGTTGGCGCGTGAAGATTTTGGTTGTGGGTTCAGGTGCCAGAGAGCACACCATCATCAAAGCGCTCCTGCGTGATGGCGAGAAACACGAGCTCTTGGCTGCCCCCGGTAACGCCGGCATCGCGGCAGATGCTGAAATCGTGGGGCTAGATCCGACCAACCCGAAAGTTGTCACCGAGTTTGCCCTCGCCAGCGAAATAGATCTCGTCATCATTGGCCCCGAAGCCCCCCTCGTCGCCGGCGTTGCCGACCGACTCCGCAGCGCTGGTATCGCCGTATTTGGGCCTGACCGTGCCGCCGCGGCCCTAGAAGGTTCCAAGGCTTTCGCCAAAGAAATCATGGCTAAAGCGTCGGTTCCCACCGGAATGGCCTGGAGTGTGTCAGATCATGTGGAACTCATGGCTGCTCTGGAGCGCGTGGGAGCCCCCTATGTGGTCAAAGCCGATGGGCTCGCTGCCGGAAAAGGCGTCCTCGTTACTGAGGATTTGGATGCAGCCATCGAGCACGCCGATTTCTACCTGCAGCATGGAGACGTGCTGGTCGAGGAATTCTTGACCGGCCCCGAGGTGTCGCTGTTTTTCATTAGCGATGGAACCCGGGTTGTTGCGATGGAACCGGCGCAGGATTACAAGCGTGCCCTAGATAATGACCAGGGGCCCAACACGGGTGGGATGGGCGCCTACTCACCTTTGCCCTGGTTGCCAAAAGACTTCACCAAGAACATCCAAACCATCATTGCGCAGCCCACCATCGCCGAGATGTCTTCGCGGGGAACGCCCTTTATTGGTTTGCTCTACTGCGGTGTGATCCTGACCGACGATGGCCCGAAAGTCATTGAATTCAATGCGCGGTTCGGTGACCCAGAAACCCAGGTTGTCCTGGCTCGACTTACGTCGCCGTTAGCGCCCTTGTTGCTCAGCGCAGCGACAGAAAATTTAGCTGCCAGCCCTGCGCCTAAGTTCTCCAAAGATTGCGCCATCACAGTCGTGTTGGCCAGTGAGGGCTACCCGGAAAATCCCCACACGGGTAGAGAGATTATCGGTCTCGACAAGCTCGATAAGTTCGCCAACGTCAGCATCGCCCACGCCGGCACGGCATGGGATGGCACCACCCTTTTGGCCACCGGAGGCAGAGTCATCAGCGTTATTGCCACAGGGGCAACTTTTGACAAGGCTCGAGCCAGCGCCTACGCCGCTTTGGATGTGATCGAACTCGAAGGATCGCACTACCGAAGTGACATTGCGCTCGGTGTTGACTAGTGTCCAAGCTCGCGGACTGGAAACCGGTGTATTCCGGGAAAGTCCGAACGTTATATATTCCAAAAACGGCATCTAGCATTGACTCTGCCGAAAAACTGCTGGTCGTAGCAAGTGACCGGATCAGTGCCTTCGATCACATCCTCACACCGGAAGTCCCCGGTAAAGGTGCTCTGCTAACCCAGCTGAGTCATTGGTGGTGTGACACGTTGTCCGATATTCCTAATCACCGCCGGCACGAGGAGCCGCCCGCGGAGCTCTCCCATCAGGCCATGGTGGTCGAGCCTTTGGACATGTTTCCCGTGGAATGTGTGGTGCGTGGCTACCTTGCCGGTAGCGGATGGAAAGAGTATCAGCGCACCTCCCAAGTATGCGGAATCGATCTTCCTGCTGGATTGAAAGAGGGCGATGAACTTCCAGAACCCCTGTTTACCCCGGCAACAAAGGCTGCGTTGGGCGATCACGATGAAAACATTAATTTTGAAACCCTCTGCGAGCTTGTTGGAGAGAATGACGCCACGCAGCTGCGTCGCCTGAGCCTGAACATCTACACCCGAGCACGCGACATAGCCGCCGGGAAGGGTTTAATTCTTGCCGATACGAAGTTTGAGTTTGGCCGGCACCGGGTGACCCATGCCATCACTTTGGGCGATGAAGTATTGACCTCAGACAGCAGTCGTTACTGGGATGCCGGCTTATATGCCGCTGGCGGAATAGATCGCCTCGATAGCTTTGATAAGCAACTGGTGCGCAATTGGCTGAGTGCCCACTGGGATGGTCAAGGCGCGCCGCCTTCCTTGCCTGATGAGCTCGTGGCACACACTCTAAGCAGATACCAAGAGCTTTCAGGGAAACTAACAAGTAAGCACTAGCGAGGAGGAGTCCGATGTCTGCACACCCACACGCACCGCAAACCTCCCCTACGCTCTGGCAGCGCAGCGCCTGGCCGCTCGCTATGGGAATCAGCCCTCTTCTTATCGCCCAAGGCCGCAGTGTTCGCCGCGGGGTCCCTAAGCTCCCGCCCGCACCGGGAGTCACCGCGGGCAGCACCAAAGGACCCAACCCGCTGCGGGTATTGGGGGTGGGGGACTCCACTGTGGTCGGCGTGGGTGTGTCCACCATGGACGATGGTTTGATCGCGCAGTTTTCACTGGCGCTAGCAGCGCACCTCGGCCGCGGTGTGAGTTGGCGCTCGGTGGGAGAAAGTGGGGCCACCAGTAAGGACATCTTGGGCCGCTTTATTCCCGATGTGCTGGCCCAGCCGGCGGATGTGCTGGTGGTTTCCTTAGGCGCCAACGACGCTAAAGATTTGATGCCCCTAGGTGCCACTAAAGGCCGGTTTAAACGTCTACTGGAAATTTTGCATGAGGGCCACCCTGACGCTGTCATGATTTTTTCCTCCCTCCCTGCCTTCTATCTGTTCCCCACACTGCCCGAACCGTTGCGATCGCTGCTCTATGCACACTCGCAAGCCATAGAGCGGTCCATTCGGCCCCTGATTGAGTCCCACCCGTTTGCGGTCATGTCACCGCCACCGCCTAGGTATCACGACACGTTTTTCGCCCACGACGGTTTTCACCCCAGTGTCGATGGGTATCGCGACTGGGCTCGGTTTGCTCTGGGTGACGCCATCGAACGTGGTGTGCTCGATCGCCTGAGCGCTCGGTAGACTGTGGTGCATCCCCTGCCCTGTGCCTGTAATTCGGAGCGTGATTAGTGGCCATCATTGTCATCGAGGTCATGCCGAAGAAGGAACTTCTGGATCCTGCGGGCAAGGCTGTTTTAGGCTCGCTCCGGCGCAGCGGCGTTGAAAGCTTCTCCCAGGTTCGTATCGGCAAGCGCTTTGAGCTCCATGTCGAGGGGGAGGTCACCAAAACCCATCTCGAACAAGCCCAAACGATGGCGGATGATCTTCTCTCTAATGGCGTGATTGAGGACGTTATTGATATCCGAGTGGTGGACTCCCCGGCATGAGAGTCGGGGTTGTCACTTTTCCAGGATCCCTGGATGATCGCGACGCCCAGAGGGCTGTTCGTTTAGCGGGTGGAACGCCAGTGGCGCTATGGCACGGCGAACATGACCTACAGGGTGTGGACGCCCTGATTTTGCCCGGTGGGTTTAGCTATGGTGACTATTTGCGTTGCGGCGCTATTGCCGCCCATTCCCCCATTGTTTCCGAAGTCATCGATGCGGCCAACGCGGGGATGCCGGTGCTGGGCATCTGTAATGGTTTCCAGATTCTGGTGGAAGCTGGTTTATTACCCGGTGGCCTGATTCGTAACGACCACGGTGAGTTTATTTGCCGCGATCAACGACTGCGGGTCGAGAACACCGACACCCCCTGGACTTCGGGTTACACACCGGGTCAAGAGATCACGATCCCACTCAAAAACGGTGAAGGTGGTTTCATCGCCGATGACGAGACACTTCGTCGCATTGAAGGCGAGAACTTGGTCGCTTTTCGCTATGTGGATCTCAATCCCAATGGTTCGCTTCACGACATTGCGGGCCTGCGCAGCGAATCAGGTCGCATCGTTGGTCTGATGCCCCATCCCGAGCATGCGGTGGAACCAGGATTTGGCCCTGATACCTCTGTTGCGATGAAATCCGGAATCGATGGGCTCACAGTGTTTGAGTCGATTGTTGGTTCGGTGGTGAACGCGTGAGCCTGACCCCCGCAGCACTGTACCGCCGCATAGCTCTCGCCGAAATGGTGACCTGGACGCTATTGATTATCGCCATGGTCGCCCGCTACGGGTTTGGTTATGACGGTGGGCTGTTTTTTGTCGCCGGTCTCAGCCACGGAATTATTTTCATTGCCTACTGCCTCACCGCCATTGTTGTCGGTCTCAATCTGCGCTGGCGGGTAGGCACCATTGTCCTGGCCTGTGTTCTGGCATTGCCCCCCTGGGCCACCTACCCCTTTGACCGCTGGCTTGAAAAGCGCGGAATGCTAGAAGGCGCTTGGCGCTTGGATAAGACCGATGACCCGCGCGATGATCGTGCACTGGATCGTCTCCTGAGATGGTGGCTGGCGCGGCCCGTGTTGTTTTTCTTCACTATCGTGCTGGGAATGGCAGTGGTCATCACCACCCTGTTGAGCATTGGACCCCCCACGCAATGGGGCAGCAGCGCATGAGCATCGATTCTGTTTCCCACGCGCAGGCAACTCCTGAAAAGGAACAACCTTTTGAGGCCTTAGGTCTCAAGGCCAACGAATACGAACAAATCCGTTCCCTCTTAGGCCGCAGGCCCACCTCGGGTGAATTGGCGATGTACTCGGTGATGTGGAGCGAGCACTGCTCCTACAAGTCCTCCAAGATTCACCTGCGTCAATTCGGTGAAAAAATGAACGACGCCATGACCAAACACTTGATGGTGGGCATGGGAGAAAACGCGGGTGTAGTCGATATTGGTGAAGGGTGGGCGGTGACCTTCAAGATTGAAAGTCACAACCACCCCAGCTTCATCGAACCCTTCCAGGGCGCTGCTACCGGTGTTGGTGGCATTGTTCGCGACATTATTTCTATGGGCGCAAGGCCAGTTGCCGTGATGGACGCCTTGCGCTTTGGGGATCTCCACCATCCTGACACCCGCCGAGTTTTACCCGGCGTGGTCAGTGGGATTAGTTTTTATGGCAACTGTTTAGGCCTGCCCAACATTGGCGGGGAGACTTGGTTTGACCCGGTTTATCAAAATAATCCGCTGGTCAATGCGCTCGCGCTCGGCGTCCTACGCCATGAAGATATTCACTTAGCCAGTGCCACTGGGCCTGGAAACAAGGTAGTGCTTTTTGGCGCCCGAACCGGTGGGGATGGTATCGGTGGGGCTTCTATTTTGGCTAGTGAAAGTTTTGACGAGGGTGGCCCCACCAAGCGGCCTTCGGTCCAAGTGGGAGACCCGTTTGCCGAAAAGGTTCTCATCGAGTGCTGTTTGGAGCTGTTTGCCCACAAAGTGGTCGAGGGTATCCAGGATTTGGGTGCTGCGGGAATTAGCTGTGCTACCTCCGAGTTAGCCGCCAATGGGGGCAGTGGCATGGACATCACTCTGGACAATGTGCTGTTACGGGATGAAACCCTTACGGCTGAAGAGATTTTGATGTCCGAGAGTCAAGAGCGCATGATGGCCATTGTTGCCCCGGATAAGTTGGCACAATTTCTTGCCATCACCGGGAAATGGGATGTGGAATCCAGCGTTTTAGGGGAAGTGACCGACACCAAGCGTCTGGTGATCACCTGGCGGGGCGACATCATTGTCGATGTCGATCCAGCCACGGTCGCCGTGGACTCACCGGTGTATGAGCGCCCCTACCACCGCCCCACCTGGCTTGATGGCCTGCAGGCCAACTCTGCCGATGCGCTTGATCGCACCAGTGATGCCGAGGAACTCCAGGCGCAAGTCGCGGCCGTTATCTCCTCAGCCAATCTTGCCAATACCGAGTGGATCACCAACCAGTACGACCGATATGTCATGGGTAACACGGCTCTCTCGTTTCCGGATGACGCTGGCATGATTCGAGTGGATGAAGTATCCGGCTTAGGTGTCGCCCTGGCAACCGATGCTAACCACCGCTACAGCCTGCTCGATCCTTACCGTGGCGCCCAACTTGCCCTCTCGGAGGCGTATCGCAATGTCGCTGCCACCGGAAGCGAACCCCGTGCGGTCAGTGATTGTTTGAACTTTGGTAGCCCCGAAGACCCCGAAGTGATGTGGCAGTTAGTCGAATCCATTCGTGGTTTAGCTGATGCCTGTTTGGAGCTTGAAGTTCCTGTCACGGGTGGAAATGTCAGCTTGTATAACCAAACCGGGGCTTCGCCAATCCACCCCACTCCCGTTGTCGCGGTGCTCGGCGTAATCGACACTGTGGATCGCAGGCTCCCCAGTGGATGGCAAGACGATGGTGAGAATATTTACCTCCTCGGCGACACCCATGCTGAACTGGGTGGCTCGGAATGGGCGGAAATAATCCACCAGCACGTGGGGGGAATGCCCCCAGAACCCAACCTCGCTGCCGAGAAAGCTCTCGCCGGTTTGATGGTTGTCGCCGCACGAGATGGGCTCGTCACCAGCGCCCATGACGTGTCCACTGGCGGCGTCATCCAGACGTTGGTCGAGGGCGTTTTGCGCCGCGGCGTGGG
>LIAY01000024.1 GCA_001438965.1 Microbacteriaceae bacterium BACL25 MAG-120322-bin65
GCCCACGAGGTGATGACCCGAGTGGGTTTGCCCCCCAGGCCCTTATCTACGGTGTTTTTTGGTGGCGGAACGCCTACTCTCTTAGGCCCCAAGCCACTGGTGATGCTCCTCGATCGAGCCCGTCAGCTGTGGGGTGTTGAACCGGGGGCAGAAATTACGGTGGAGGCCAATCCCGATAGTGTCAGCGCGGATGGTTTAGCGGCGCTTGCCACCGGGGGTGTGACGCGGGTTTCTTTTGGTGTTCAATCTGCCAATCTGGAAGTTTTGGCCACATTGGATCGAACCCATGATCCGAAGCTGGTTCCCCAAGTAGTGGCGGATGCGAGGGCAGCCGGGTTGCAGGTTTCGTTGGATCTTATTTACGGTGCGCCAGGGGAAACTCTTGAGCAGTGGGAGCAAACCCTCGCCTACGCGGTGGGCCTTGCCCCGGATCATCTCTCGGCCTATTCCTTGATTGTCGAGCCAGGAACCAAGCTTGCTGCTCGGATGAAGCGAGGGGAGCTTGCCCCGATCGATGAGGACCTCCATGCCGATATGTATGTCCTAGCCGATCAGACCCTAATGGCAGCCGGTTATCACTGGTATGAAATCAGTAATTGGGCGCGCTCGCTAGATCATCATTCGCGTCACAATGAGGCGTATTGGAAATCTCATGACTGGTGGGGGATTGGCCCCGGCGCTCATTCGCACATCGGCGGTCTTCGGTGGTGGAATGTGAAACACCCCAGTGCTTATGCCACCAGGATGGAACAGGGGTTCTCACCAGCTCACGCTCGAGAGACGCTAACCCCCGAGCAACACCACATGGAGCGCATTCTTCTTGGCCTGCGGATGAACTCGGGTATCCCCACCGCATGGGTGGGGTCAGAGGCCCCGCCGCTGTTGGCCCAGTGGGTCTCCAGGGGCCTACTCGATGGTCAAGCATTACTTTCCGGGAGAATTGTGTTGACTCAAAGTGGTCGATTAGTGGCTGATCTTTTGGCAGGCGAGCTGACCTGAGCTCTCTTTCATGGCTTCCTCGGTACAATTAGCAATCAGCCCGGGTGAGTGCCAATAGTGATGGTGTGGAGGTGTTAGCGCATGGTCTCAGATAGAGCTCTGGAAGTTCTCAAAGTTATTGTCCAGGATTATGTGGGCTCCAAAGAGCCTGTTGGTTCAAAAACCATCGCCGAACGACACGGCTTTGGCGTTTCGGCAGCAACCATTCGTAACGACATGGCGCTCTTAGAAGAAGAAGAACTCATTAGCGCACCGCACACCTCTGCCGGTCGGGTTCCCACCGACAAGGGGTATCGCGTCTTTGTCGATCAGCTGGCAAAAATTAAGCCACTGTCGAATTCCCAGCGCACCGGCATTGAGACATTTCTCAGTGACTCTGCTGATCTTGATGACACTCTCGCTCGCACAGTTCGCCTGTTATCGCAACTGACCAACCAGGTCGCCATTTTGCAGTATCCCGTTTTGAGCGTTGCCACTGTTCGCCACGTTGAGCTACTGCCGATGGGTTCACACAAGCTGATGACAGTGCTCATTACCGATGGCGGGTCGGTGGATCAAAACATTGTGGAATGCCCCTCTGAACTAGACGTTGCGGTGGTGGCAGAACTTCGCGCCCACATCAATGGCCAGCTGGTGGGGGTCTCGTTAGCCGATATGCCTTCTAAGTTGGCAGGCTTGGCGGCAACCGTGTCGATGCCGCGGCGCGCGCTGGTGGGCGCTTTAGCTGATGCGTTATCCCACGCCCTCGAGGGTCACCGAACCGATCGGCTTGTTATGGCGGGGGCTGCGAACCTAGTGCGCACCGAGCGCGATTTCTCTTCTTCGGTCTACCCACTCTTGGAAGCTATCGAGGCCCAAGTTACCCTTTTGAAGCTTTTTACTGAGATGCAGTGGGATTCATCGGAGGTGCAAGCCCGCATTGGGAAAGAGAATCAGGGGCCGCTCTCGGAGGCTGCCATTTTGGCCTCGGCTTACCACTCGGGCAATGAGCGCACCTCTACCGTGGGCGTTATTGGCCCAACCCGCATGGACTATTCGGGCAACATGACCGCGGTGAGAGCCGTGGCGAGATACCTTTCCAAGCTTTTGGGCGATGAACAGAAAGATAGAGCATAAGACGTGAGTGTTGACCATTATGAAGTCCTTGGAGTTTCAAGGGATGCCCAAAATGACGAACTAAAGAAGGCTTATCGTCGCCTCGCCAGGGAGCTGCATCCTGATGTCAACGGTGCTGCTGATGCCGAAGAGCGATTCAAGCAGGTCACCCACGCCTATGAGGTACTTACCGACCCCCAACAGCGTCAGAGATATGACAGCGGTGGGGAGCAAGGCTTTGGTGGATTCGGACCCTTTGGCGACATTTTTGAAAACTTTTTTGGTGGGGGTCAGCAGCGTGGTCCCCGTTCACGCCAAGAGCGCGGTCAAGACGCTCTGATTCGGGTGGATGTGGACTTGGCAGATGTCATTTTCGGAGTGAACCAGACCCTTGAGATCGATACCGCCGTGGTCTGTGAAACCTGTGAGGGCTCTTGTGCGGCCCCTGGCACTTCATCGAAAACCTGTGACATTTGTGGTGGTTCAGGAAGTCTGCAGCGCACAGTGAGATCGGTGCTTGGCAACATGGTCACCCAAAGCCCCTGTGGCAGTTGCCGCGGTTTTGGTGAAGTCATTGGCTCACCCTGCCCCACGTGTGCGGGACAGGGACGTGTTCGCGCCACCCGATCGCTCTCAGTTGATATTCCTGGAGGTATTGAAACCGCGCAGAGGATTCATTTGCCCGGTCAAGGTGAGGTCGGCCACGGTGGTGGCCCAGCGGGAGACTTGTATTTAGAGTTCACGGTTCGAGGAGACAAGATATTTTCGCGCCTCGGTGATGACATTGTCGCGACCTTAGAAGTAGACATGATCGACGCCGTTGAGGGAACGGAAGTGACTCTTCCCGCTCTCGATGGAGAGGTCACTTTTAGCATCAAGCCAGGTGCCCAAAGTGCAGATGTGATCACGGTTAAAGCTCGAGGTGTCACCAAACTGCGTGGTGGTGGCCGGGGAGATCTTCGTTTTGGTCTCCATGTCATGACGCCAACCAAACTGGGGGCTAAAGAATCTGAGCTGATTGCCAAGCTTCGCGAGCTTCGCAAACCCACTGCGCCAACCTTGGCTGGGGCGCAGCAAGGAATCTTCCAAAAGTTCCGCGATCGCCTTTTTGGCGGCTAAAGATGGCCCATCGCTACCTTCTTGATGCTGGGCAGTCTCTTCGTTCAGGGCAGCAGGTGAGCCTGCTGGGCGCTGAAGCGCGTCACGCCGCGACGGTGGGTCGCATCAGCGTGGGGGAAGTGACCTCACTCGGAGATGGCCTCGGGAATGTTGCGGGCGCCCGAGTGAGTATGGTCTCGGCTAAAGAGGTTGTTCTTGAGGTTCTCGATGTCCACACCGAAGCGTTGCCGGTGCCAGAAATATGGTTGGTGCAGGCTCTCGCTAAAGGCGATCGCGATGAGCGTGCCATTCAAGCCTGCACCGAACTTGGCGTAGATCGGGTCATACCGTGGGCAAGTTCGCGAAGTATCTCTGTGTGGAAAGGCGATAAAGCCGAGAGTGGAGTGGAGCGTTGGCAACGTATTGTCACCGAGGCGAGTAAACAGTCGCTTCGTTCCTGGATTCCCCTGGTAGATAGTGTGGCCACCACGGCCCACTTGGTTGACCTGTGTGCGACGAATACTGCTGTTGTCTTAGAACCAACCGCGCCAAGCCGGTTGATGGATTTTCTGCCCCTCGACGATCGCCCCATTATGGTCATCGTCGGTCCAGAGGGCGGGATTAGTCCAGAGGAGCTTGGCGTACTAAGCGATGCGGGTGCTGGGTCGTATCGACTCGGGCAACCCGTATTGCGAACCTCCACCGCCGGGCCAGCAGCCTTGGCGGTTCTCAGTGGAGTGTTGGGGCGTTGGTAGTGATGACGTGGGGACTGATTCAGCGCACCCGCAGAGGGCTCGCTCTAGACTGGAGAGCATGAGCACGCCTGAGCCTTCCATTTTTTCGCGCATTATTTCCCGCGAAATCCCTGCCGATATTGTCGCCGAAACGAACGAACTTATTGCGTTTCGCGATGTGTCACCTAAAGCACCTGTGCATCTTTTGGTTGTTCCTAAAACCCAGGCTTATTCCAACGTGGTGGAACTAGCTGCTGGGGACCCAGGGCTACTGGCAAAAATGGTGGCTTTAGCCAACGAGCTTGCTATTGAGCACGCATCGGGTGACTTTCGATTGGTATTCAACACCGGTAGTGAGGCAGGCCAGAGCGTATTTCACGTTCACGCCCACGTTCTCGCCGGTGGTTTAGATGAGGGAACCCTTGCCGGCTAAGCAAAGCAAAGTTAGCTCCATCACGATGGATATCGATGGTGTTCCGATGGTGCGCGTGTTAGGTGTGGAAGACCGTGTTCTGCGCGAGGTGGAAAAACACTGCCCTGGTGTGGTTATCGTGGCCCGTGGTAACAGTCTCAAGATTTCAGGCCCGAGCGTTGAGGTTGCCCAGGCAAACGCCTTGTTGCTCGACCTTATTGAGCTAGCTAGGGCAGGTGTTGAGGTGAACGAGGCAGATGTTGCCTCCACTGCACACATCCAAGAATCCACGGGGAAAAGCGCCTCAGGTTTTTTGACCACTCCCATCCTGTCGTCCCGGGGAAACTCGATTAGGCCCAAAACCTTGGGCCAAAAAAAGTATGTGGACGCTATGGATGACCACACCATTGTGTTTGGCATTGGACCGGCAGGAACAGGCAAAACCTATCTCGCCATGGCCAAAGCGGTGGCCGCTTTGGAAGCCAAACAGGTCGAGCGGATTATTTTGACCAGACCGGCGGTGGAAGCGGGCGAGCGACTGGGCTTTTTACCCGGAACCCTCACCGACAAGATCGACCCCTATTTGCGGCCGCTCTTTGATGCTTTGCACGAAATGATGGATCCCGAGTTGGTGCCGAAACTTCTGGCAACGGGAACCGTGGAGGTGGCCCCCTTGGCCTATATGAGGGGGCGGACGCTTAATGGTTCCTTCATTATTTTGGACGAAGCGCAAAACACGTCGGCTGAACAAATGAAAATGTTCCTCACCCGCTTAGGCTTTGGCTCCAAGATGATTATCACCGGAGATGTCACCCAAGTTGATCTGCCAAGTGGCGCCAGTGGGTTGAACACCGTGGGCGGAATCTTGGACATGATTGACGATATTCATTTCGAGTATCTCAGTGCCAAAGATGTGGTGCGCCACTCGTTGGTGTCACAAATTGTGGATGCGTACGCCCGCCATGAAGCGGCTAAAGAGGGCACCCGTGAGCGTTGAGGTCAATAACGAATCTGGCATGGACGTCGATGAGGCGTCCTTGCAGGCGATTGCCCTCCATGCCATGGCGCAGATCCGGGTTCACCCGGATGCAGAGCTTGCCGTTGTCCTCGTGGATGAGCCCGCCATGGAGCAATTACATATCCAGTGGATGGATGAGCCTGGTCCCACCGATGTGTTGAGCTTTCCCATGGATGAGTTGAGGCCAGGCCGCGGTGATGAGGTCTCCGCTGAAGGAATCCTCGGCGATATCGTGCTGTGTCCCAGTTTCGCAGTGGCTCAAGCCGAGCAAGCGGGCCATTCTTTGTTGAGTGAGCTCCATATCCTCACCGTTCATGGCCTGTTGCACCTGGTGGGCTATGACCATGTTGAAAAAGATGAAGAGAAAATAATGTTTGGCCTACAAGGCGACATCGTCGCCAGTTTTCAACCCGAAAACACGGTGTAGCCATGGGCGTTGTCTTTGTTCTCGTCGCACTTGTGCTCATTGGTGTGGGGGGATTGTTGACCGCTATTAATGCTGCCCTGGGGGTTTTGGGTCGCAACGATTTGCTCGAAGAGGCCTCATCGATGCGCAACCCCCAACCTCTGCATCGAGTGGCGGCGGACATCACCGCACATGTGACTGCGTTGGATTTTATTCGGGTCGTGTTTAACGCTTTAGCGGCTGTGCTGGTCACGCTAGCGATGTCGTTGTGGCTTTCAGCATGGTGGGAAGTCTTGCTCGTATCGGGGGCAATTTTGACTGCGGTCTCCTTTGTGGTGGTGGGGTCATCACCGCGTTCTGTGGGAGCAAAGAATGCCACCGTGATGATCCGTCTCTTTGCTGGCTTGGTGCGAGGAATTCGTGTGGTGGTGGGGCCGCTAGCGGAAGGTCTTGTAGTCCTCGGCAATATTGTCACCCCCGGGGCTGGTGGGCTTGCCCCGGTTGCCAGTGAAGATCAGCTACGTAACTGGGTGGATGAGGCAGCCGATCAGGACATGCTCGAAGATGAGGACCGCGATTTACTCCACTCCGTATTTGAGTTTGGCGACACCATCGTGCGCGAAGTCATGGTGGCCCGCACCGATATGGTCACTGTCGATGCTGAGGATTCACTCCAGAGTGTGATGAGTGTGTTCCTAGACAAGGGCGTTTCGCGCATGCCCGTGATTGGTAAAGACAGCGATGAAGTAGTGGGGATTTGTTATCTGCGCGATGTGGCGCGGATCAAGCATGAAAAACCTGCCGCCGCTGCGAAAACACCGATCCACAAATTGGCCAAAGCCGCCCTGTTCGTCCCGGAGAGCAAAAAAGCCGATGACACGTTGCGCTATTTGCAACAGGAACAAAATCATATGGCCATGGTTGTCGACGAATACGGCGGCATCGCAGGCCTGGTCACCCTGGAAGACCTCATTGAAGAACTTATTGGCGAAATTTCTGATGAATATGACAAGGACGTCGAACACATCCGCGAACTTAGCCCTCATGTGTATCGGGTGTCAGCGAAATATTCTGTTGATGACCTAGCTGATCTCTACGATATCGATATTGATGAGGACGATGTCGACACGGTCGGCGGTCTCCTCACCAAACACGTGGGTCGCATTTTGGTTGCTGGTTCGAGGGCAGAAACGCAGGATTTGGCTCTAGTTGCGGAAAAGCCGGCTGGGCGCAATCAACGCGTGGCGTGGATTGTTGTTTCTCCTACGCAATTCTGGTTAGAACGAAAAGCCATCCGAGATGAAATGGATCAAGCCAGAACTGGTGAGGTGACGCTACCGTGAGCTTTCGAGCCGGATTTGTCAGCTTTGTAGGGCGACCCAATGTTGGAAAATCGACCCTGATGAACGCCATTGTGGGGGAAAAGGTTGCCATTACATCCTCGAAGCCCCAGACCACCCGGCATGCGATTCGCGGCATCGTGCACCGTGATGCCGGCCAACTCATCATTGTGGATACTCCAGGGATTCACCGCCCGCGAACTTTGTTGGGCCAGCGCCTCAATGACGTGGTCTCGGCAACTCTGCATGATGTGGACGTGATTGCCCTGTGCATCCCCGCCACGGAGAAGGTGGGCCCGGGGGATCGGTTTATCGCCCAAAGCCTGGAGCGTTATCCCCGGGCTAAAAAGATTGCCCTGGTAACCAAAACTGATGCTGCCTCCAAATCTGAGATAGCGCAGCGGCTAATGGAAGTCAACGAGTTGGGGCAGTGGGAGACCATCATTCCCGTCTCCGGTCTCCTCGGTGACCAGCTCGAGATTGTGGTGGAGGAAATTCTGGCGCTGATGCCCGAATCTGAGCCTCTCTATTCCCTTGAGGATTCCACCGAGCAGAGCCTAGAAGTGCGAATTCAAGAACTCATTCGAGAAGCGACGCTTGAAGGGGTAAGCGACGAGCTGCCCCACTCGATCGCGGTCACCATCGATGAGATGGGGGAGCGCGAGGACGGGTTGATGCAAATATTCGCCAACCTTTGGGTGGAGCGCGATAGTCAAAAAGGCATCATGATCGGCAAGGGTGGCCAGAAGCTCAAAGGAATCGGCCAGCTTGCCCGAACAGGAATCCAAGAACTCATGGGCAGACCGGTGTATTTATCCCTCCAGGTGAAGGTTTCTAAAGAATGGCAACGTGATCCCAAGAAACTCGACAAACTGGGTCTCTAATGACTTGCCCCGGGGCTCTTTCGCAGAGCCTTATCATCGGGCAAGACCAACCCACATCCAGTGCACTTCACTTGACCATTTGGCCAAATAGCGTTGCATCCGGGACAGTAATCAGCTTCATGCTCGATCATTGGTTGAACCCTTCGGTTTTGGGGACTCTTCGCTCTTGAGAGTGTTTCCGATCTGGCTAGATTAGCCCTCAACAGGCTTTCTATTGCCTGTACCCCCAATCTTGCTCGATATTACTTGGTAGTAGTGTCTGTAGTCGTCTGAATGATGACCCAGAATCTTTTTGGGGGTCTCTTTGCTCAAGAGAGCTCAGGAAACATAACGCCATGTCTGATCACAGGGAAAGTTCACCTCCTACGCTTACTCGAGGATTACTTTGCATATCCGCATCGCCAGAAGCCTGTGAACCCCAAGAATTGACGATATAGCGCGCCTCGTTCGCAAAGATGGCTACGCCCTGGCCTAATCCTGTTTTTTCGCGAAATTCTCGACGCGGATGAGCATCGTCGCAGAAGGTGTCACCGCTCCCGAAAGATAGGTGCTGAGCCTCGATGCTGATGTCCCAACAACTTTGGCGAAGTCTCCTTGGGACATCTTGGAGGATTCGATTGCGAGTCGAATTCGCTTGATCACTTCATCCCGCTCGCTATCCTCCTGGTCTGCTCGTGCGCGGCGGAGTGCCTCCGAGAAGAACGCGGCCGCAGCGTCGTCATCGGGGGCTTTGGCGTAGTGGGCAACGTAGCTGGCGATGCGCCCAAACGGGCGCCTGCGGATGTCTTTTACGATGGGCTGCCAATCGGCGACGAGCCCCCGTTCGATTGTGGTCACGACGGCTTCATAGGGCCACTGGTCAATAGGGTCATGCCAGGTGGTGGTGAGATTCCTAAACTGAACCACCATCACAGTATCGCTAACTCTTGTGAGAGCTCGCGGCACGCTTCTTGGACGACGCTCCAGTCCTGCCAACGCGGCACGAGACCTTTGTAACTCCTTAGTTGAGCAGTAACTTCGGGATCCTTGGGTTTGGGCAAACTCAGCTTCAGGACTAGTTGGGACAATACGGACCCTTCAGTCTCTGCTCGGTCGAGGTAGTAGGTGTCAATACTCCGAAGAATTGTGCCCGCCTGAACGAGACCGATGGTGTCGCCAAGCGCCACCACGTCGAGGTAGTCACGCACAGCGTTTCGTTGGACAACCAGGTACGCCTTGATGCGGAGCGTTTCTTCTAGGGTGGGGACTGCGACGCTCCTACCATCTCCCAGCTCATAGAGGCTGGTCTCGAGGGGGCGAGATCGTCGGAGTTGTCGAAGACCGGCCTCCACGCCATCGAGTGAACCCAATACCGTAAACGGCGGCTTTGAGGCCCGGAGGGACGTAGCCCAACCTTCACTCGCCTCTACCGCATCGATGACGATGCTGTAGCGATCTGCGAGGTCTCTGAGCACATGGTGGTGGTCAAACGAGTCTCGGTGTCCTGCGTAGAGAGCTGCAGCCGAGCCACCCACCAGCACCGCATCAGGCACGATGTCCTGAAGCTTTGCAGCGGACTCTAGAACACTGCGGAGCGTCGGGGACAGCGACGCAAAGTCACGCGGTAGTTGCTGGTTTTCTTGCATGCTTATAGATTGTCATATGTGATAATAAACAACCATAAGGCTCTATTTCTAGGAGCCGGGTGCTCCACATATTTGTGAGCGCACAAGGGTGGCTGGTGCCCCAGATAAACGTGCTCTCGCAGACCTCGCCGAGAGTTTGCCGTTGTCTTTCTTAGCGACCCTCGAAACATCTCAGTCACACATTCTGGAAGTCCCCGCCGATGGTGTCCTGCACGCTGGCCACAACACCCGCGGCCGAAGCAAACGCAGCCCAGGAGTCGGTGGCGTCATTGATGTCGCTGAGGATACTTGCGGCGCCGGGGACGTTGTGTCGCTCAGCGAACACGATAAGGTCCGTGTGGGTCACACCTTGGAACTTACCGCCAATGCTCATCAGGTGCTGGAAGGTCCACGGGCCGGCAGGGTTGAACGCGTGCGTGACATCGTACGCCGGAGCGAGGGACCATCGCCCGGCCGAGTTCATAAGGAACGCAAAGTTTTTGGTGTGGTCATCACAGTTGGCAGCCGCGACGTTGAAGGCCATCCTCCGGAATCCCTCAGCCGCAGCATCTTCCCCGAGGCTAAGGGCAGTGATTGCATTCTGGTACTGGGCGTAGTCATGCACTCCGATGGCGTTGTAGTCCAGCTCACTCAGGGCGCACAGCGACTGCATGTGAAGCTTCGTCTCTCGCGCCAGTGCGCCCTCCAGTTCATCCGACCGGTCGAAGCGACGGGTCATAAAATGTGCCCGTTCGTTCTCTTCCAGAAGACGCGTTTCTGGCATAGATATACCCGCAGCCCTCGCCATGAGGGAATACGCGTACTCAATTCGCCCATACACCTGCGAGCTGCCAAGCTGCTTGTCCTCGCCGACGCCATCGAATTTCAGAAGCCAGGATTCAAAACCGGGTACAGCTTGTTGGCCAGGATAGAGCGCCCCGGTTTCCGGGTCGAGATTCACAATTGCTTTAGCGCGGGCTCCTCCGGCACTGGTTCCCACGGCAAGAATCTGCTGCAACGCAGTCTGAGATTCACTGTCGGTGCCGAGTTTGCCAGCGATTATGTCACGGGCAGCGGTGACGAGCTCCCCGATGTTGAGCATGGATGCTTCGGGCGCGCCCGGTCCCGCATCGGGAACAAATTCTAGAGCTCCCATGCTGCGCGCCCCGGTGTACGCGAGGCGGTCCAGCGCGCTGACGCTGCCGAGATCGGCTCCTTGGCGCCCCAGCTCCGCGTTGACGATGCTGTTGCCAAACCGGTCCGGGAGGGCATCAGCGATTGCTGACGGTAGACCGTAGAACGTCTCAGTCGGCAGACCCGGAAACGTGTATGGCCGAGTACGAGCTGGCATCGTCAGCGGTGCGAATTCAATCCCGGTTCGCACCCACTCTGGCGTGTACTCGAAAACATATGCACGAGATCGAGTTCCGCGCGCAAGCGCACCGACGTATGTGCCCCAGAGATACACCTTGATTAGCTGCGCTGATTCAAATCCCATGAGGGCCCTCCTGCTTTTTCACAAGTTTTCGCGGCGCGCGTTGGCGCTTGGTTGGCTGGCGGGAGAGTTCCCGAGCCAAAGCCAGGGGACTGATCCCCCCACCAGTCTCGTCAAGCAACTCGAACCAGTCGGTGCGCCCCAAAGCCCTGACCACCTTGATGAGCGCAGCCACGGTGGTCGGGGCGCCGTTCTCCATCTTGCTCAGAGTCGCTCGGCTGATGGACGCTCTATCTGCCAGACTTTGCTGATCCATCTCGCGGGCAAGTCGCGCGTCACGGAGCGACTCGCCGATAAAAACCTGCCACTCTGATGTCGTGCGAGTAATGTCGGTCATGCTTGTCATTATAGGGTAAAAAGTCTCTAATGTAGGGGAACAGCGACATTAAACGGCCCACTTGGCCGCTGAGCCAATCGGGGCCATTGAACATCCTCCCCGACCCAAAGCGGGGCGGCTCGGCCCCAAAAGTGGTGGTCAAAAATAAATCATTGGGGGCTGTTGCACGACTAGCGGACCGTCAAAAGTCATTCAGCGCGCCCGAGCGCCCAAATGTCAGACCCGACATGATTAATTATCTGTGCATTGACGGCATCGGAAACAGAAACGTCATCGGCGTCGAAGAGGTCTGCGCACCGGTCTAGGGTGGAGCGGGCCATCCCCGTGGTCAACATCACCTCATCAAGAATTTTGGCTTTGTCGCGTTTGGGCGCCCGCAGGTAAACGTTTCTGAGTTTGTTCGTGACGTGTCGTCTTGCGACCATCGGAATTTTGCCTTCCATCATCAGGCAAGCTTGCCCCTAAACGAAGGGCTACGCGCTCAAAGAAGCTGAGGCACGTCGGGCTAGCGGCAATTTCGTCCGCCGTGTTAGCCTAGGAGTGTGTTGACAAGCCTCCTCCTCCTTCCTCGCCGCGCCGGGGTCTCCTTCTAGGCCATCCCCCCGTCGCGGCTCGATTGTCCTTGGCCGATAATCACCACAAGACGTAGGGGAAAGAGTTCATGAAAAACAGGCAAGCACCATCATCTATGCCGATACATAAGTACCGGCCCTATCGCGAGTCTCTCGGTGTGGATCTTCCCGATCGCACGTGGCCGGCTGCCACCATCACCCAAGCACCGCGCTGGTGTGCGGTGGATCTGCGCGATGGCAACCAGGCGCTGATTGATCCGATGAGCCCGGAGCGCAAACGCGTCATGTTTGAGTTGCTGGTGCGGATGGGTTACAAAGAAATCGAGGTGGGCTTTCCCTCTGCCTCGCAAACGGATTTTGACTTTGTGAGAACCCTTATTGATGAGAACCTGATTCCCGAGGATGTCACCATTCAGGTTCTCACTCAGGCCAGGGAACACTTGATTAAGCGCACCTACGAGTCCATAGTTGGAGCCAAGGCGGCCATTGTGCACCTCTATAACTCAACGAGCACCTTGCAGCGCGAGGTGGTTTTTCGCACCGACAAGCAGGGCATTATCGACATTGCTTTAGAGGGAGCACGGCTGTGTCGAGAAAATGAGTCGATGGTTCCGGGTACCGAAATTTTCTATGAGTATTCCCCTGAGAGCTACACCGGAACTGAGTTGGAATTCGCTCTTGAGGTGTGTAACCAGGTGTTGGAGGTTTTGGAACCAACCCCTGAGCGCAAAGTGATCATTAATTTGCCAGCGACAGTGGAAATGGCAACCCCCAACCTTTATGCCGATTCCATTGAGTGGATGTCGCGACACTTGAACCACCGTGAAAACGTGATCTTGAGCTTGCACCCCCACAATGACCGGGGCACTGCTGTCGCTGCTGCGGAGCTTGGCTATATGGCCGGCGCCGATCGCATTGAGGGTTGCCTGTTTGGCAACGGTGAGCGCACCGGCAACGTTGACTTGGTGGCGTTGGGTCTCAACCTGTTCACGCAGGGTATCGACCCGCAGATTGATTTTGGTGACCTTGATGAAATCAAGCGAACCGCTGAATACTGCAACCAGCTGGCCGTTCACGAGCGAAGCCCGTGGGCTGGCGATTTGGTCTACACCGCCTTCAGTGGCTCACACCAGGACGCCATCAAGAAAGGCCTGGAAGCCATGGAGGCCAAAGCTTTGGCCACAGGGGTGAGTGTTGAACAGCTTGAATGGGCTGTTCCCTAT
>LIAY01000025.1 GCA_001438965.1 Microbacteriaceae bacterium BACL25 MAG-120322-bin65
TGCAAGAGGGTGAAGCTAACAAAGTTGTGTTGGCTAGAGATCTCATTGCCCACGCCCCAGGCATTCGAGATTGGCGCGCTGCTCTCCAACGCCTGGTTGAGTCCTATCCCGATTGCGCCACTTTTGCTATCGATGGCTTGGTGGGCTCAACACCGGAAACTCTCGCACGCGTTGAAGGTGGCAGATTATCTATCCGAGTCTTAGCTGGTAGCGCTGCGCGCGGAGATAACCCCGCAGATGATCGTCAACAAGCCCAAAACCTGGTCACCTCGAGTAAAGACAATGATGAACACCGCTTTGCGGTGGGAAGCGTGGTCAATTCCCTGCATGGCGTGAGCTCTCATGTGGTGGCCGATGAGCACCCGTTCACCCTGAAATTGGCCAATGTCTGGCATCTAGCCACTGATATTGAGGCCACCTTGCCCGCTCAAGTTTCTAGCTTGGACGTCGTAGCCGCCATTCACCCCAGTGCCGCTGTGGCGGGATCTCCCACCGATACCGCCTTAGCCATGATTTCTCAGAGTGAACCTTTTGACCGTGGTCGCTACGCAGGCCCCGTGGGATGGATGGACGCTTCAGGTGATGGAGAATGGTCCATCGCTCTGCGATGTGCCCAATGGTCACCCCAGGGAACCATTACCGCCTACGCCGGTGCGGGAATTGTGGCCGACTCTGATCCAGAATCCGAACTACTAGAAACCAGACTCAAATTTAAGCCCGTACTCAGCGCTTTCGGCCTAGAAATTTAGACCCTCGAGCTTGAGAGGATCTAGCGCTCCAGGCCCACATCAACAAGCAACGCAGGTTCTGCCCGGCCCAGAGCATCAGTGAGCTCGCCCATCGTCGACACTCTCTGGTAGGCCCAGCCATAAGCTTTTGCTAACGCCTCTAAGTCCACCTCGTGCGGGGTGTATAGAACCCGATCACGATCGGCCGCACTGGCACTCTGGCTCACTTCAAGACTGTCGAATATGGTGCCCCCGCCATCGTTGGCAACAAAAAGGTGCACTCTCGCCGGTGAATGTGCTCCAGGCTCAAGTAGCAATGATCCCGCATCGTGAAGTAGGGCGAGGTCGCCTAATAAAACTCGGGTAATACCTGATGCGCCGCTGGTCGCAGCGTGGTGCGCGATTCCTCGCGCAGTGGAAATGGTCCCATCGATTCCCGAAAGACCCCGATTGGCAAGAACGGTGATGTTTTTTGACCCCACAATCGTGTCGGCTTCCCGAACCATGCGTGATGCGCCAAAAACCAGCCGATCATGTGGCCAGGTTGCCTCCCACAGCGCCAATGACAACTCACCCCTGGTCACGGCCCGGCGCAGAACACCCATCTCTTGGGTGGCAAAAGCACTCCTGGTGGCAGGATCATTCGATTCAAGTAACGCCAGATCAGGTGGTGCGGGCAGTAGAGCATCAAGAGCTGCCTGATGAGCAATCCGTCCCGCCATCACCCAAGGTTTTACCCACTGAGTTTTTTCTTCGGCCGTTGGTGCCCTCAATACAACAATGCTGCCCACAACGTGTGCTGTGCGACTGGGGTTCGCAGGCTCGCTTTCGCCCCGAGAGAGCACAATATGTTCCCTGGTGGAATCACTAAGCAGTGACCAAACTTGACGAGAAAGGGTGGGGCGACCAACCGTAATAACCCTGGTGATGTCGGTGGGTAGCGCCCTCGAATCCAACACCTGGCGATAGGACAAGACCAGGTGGGGGCCAAACCTAGCCCCACTGACAACCTCGGCTATGAGCGGAGCTCCCAAAGAAACAGCCAAATTCTCGGCGTCCGCCCCAGCACCATGACCGGCAATCACGATGGTCCCAGGCGCAGGCTCAAGTGTGAGAGCTATGCCCTCCCGAGGATCCGCACCAAGCGGGTGAAGCTCAGGTAGTTGGTGGGGTGCATATCCGAGCGAACTCAGTGGTTCCCGAAACGCCACATTGAGATGCACGGGCAGGCCTGCCAAGGCCCCGGCCACCAGTTCGCGTGCCAGCGCACTGGGGTCCGCCTCGTCCTCGCTACCGGGAGCCACAACATTCCAGGTCTTGGCGGCTGTGCCAAAAAGTTCGCTCTGATCCATGGTCTGATTTGCTCCAACACCCTGAAGCTCTGCGGGGCGATCGGCTGAAATCACAATCAAAGCAACGCCAGCATGCTGGGCTTCAACGATGGCAGGATAAAAATGCGTCGGCGCTGAACCAGAAGTGGCAATGCACACCGCCGGGCGCCCACTTTCCATCCCCAGGCCTAAGGCTCGAAATCCAGCGCTTCGCTCATCGATCACCACATGGAGCGCGATGGTCCCTTGCGAAACCTTTTCCCATTCCAGAGCGGCAAGGGCGAGAGATTGAGACCGGGCCCCTGGAGAGATAACAAAATCGGTCACGCCTAATGCCACCAGCTCGCCCAGAAAAGCACTCGACCATCTACTGGCCGGGGATTCGATCATGAGCGAGTGGGCGGGGGGTCCTGATCGTCATCATCGCCCGTGGCGGGGGGATCGTCCTCATCGAGCTTACGAAGCTCATCTTCTAATCTTTTGATGCGCTCATCGGAGGATTCAGAGTCAAGAGATCCCAGAAATTTTGGGTCGTCATCGGGGGCTTTACTTACTCCCAAGATTCTTTTGATCCGAGGTTCAGCTTTACCCACCCGCAACCACAACAGCGGTCCAATAATTGGCAGCACCACAATCACCACAATCCACAGAGGTTTGGGGAATGCGCGCACTCGCGGTGCGTGGGTCATAAAAAGGTCAACCAGGGCATAAATCGTAAACGCCACCGCAGCGACGCCACCAATAACTATCCACCGGACCATGATTCCAATTGTACGCACCTACACTGTGAGGGTGACTCTGTGGATCCGCTACTCGCTACTTCGCCTCGGACTGTTCGGCGCTATCTTTGCCCTTTTACTCATCCTTCAGCTCGCCTGGTGGGTTGCCGCACTGGTTGCCACGATTGTGGCGTTCACCCTGTCCTACATTTTTTTCTACCGCTTTCGAAACGAGGTAGCAGGGGATCTCCAAGCCCGGCTCAACAAGCCCAAAAAGCTAGACCCTGACTCACAAAGCGAGGATGGCCTCGCCTCACCAGACGAGGGCAGCACCAAGAGCTAGGGCGAACACCAGCGCATTGAGCGACATCACGCCGAGCGCGGTAATCAGATCTTTCGGTGTTTTTGACAGCAAAACAATCACGATCACCACGATGGTGATAATTCCGGTGAGAAAAACCAGTGGTGCCCACACAAAGACGAACGAAAGAACGCCCACGATCACGTAGGGCAGCATCAGCAAGACAATCAGGAGTACTTTGCTGGCCACAGGCCCCAACCACACAGCCAGGGTGCGCTTGTGGGCGAGGCGATCCTGGTCAATATCTCGGATGTTGTTAACCAATAAGACTGCTGAGGCAAAGAAACCAGCGGCACTCCCGGTAAGCCACGATTCGACTGGGATGGATCCGATCAGAAGCCACGCCGTTCCCACGGTGGCAACCGGTCCAAAGAACACAAAGACGACAATCTCACCAAGACCGCGGTACCCATATGGGCTTGCCCCACCGGTATAAAACCAGGCAGCCGCGATCGCCGCCGCCCCGATCAGAAGGAGCTCCCACTGCGCGGTTAACACCACCACAATGACTCCAGCAACACCGGCGAGTGCGAATGCGATCCACGCAGCCCGCTTCACAAGCTCTGGTTTCACCCGGCCCGAACCGGTCAAACGAGCAGGGCCCACGCGAACATCATCGGTACCACGGATTCCATCAGAATAATCATTAGCGAAATTCACGCCAATTTGAAGCGCCAGCGCCACCACCAGCGCTAAAAATGCGAGGCCAAGGTTCCACGCCCCCGCAAGAATGGCAGAGGAAACACCGAGCACCACTGGTGCAATAGCCAAGGGCAGGGTTCGCAACCGCGCCCCTTGGATCCAATCCGAGGGGGAGACCTGTGAAACCCCAGCCATCACACCCTCGCTTGCTTGACTAATTGGGCCAGCGCCAACCGATCAGGTTTACCAGAGGGCAGTAGCGGAAGATGCGCCAGGTGATGAATTCGATCCGGTCTTGCCTCAGGGCCCAGCTCACTTCCCATCACGCTTCGCAGCTCTTCTAGATTGATGAGCGCACTGGTGACCACCACAGGGACATGCCCCCAGAGCTCATGTTCAGCTGCCACCACAATCGCATCGGGGGCATCGAAGTGTTGGTGAATGATCTTTTCAATTTGGCCGAGGGACACTTTCACACCTCCGCTCACCATCACATCATCCAAGCGGCCATGGACGTGGACGAGACCATCGGAATCAACCTCGCCAGCGTCATCGCTTAGGTACCACAAGGTCCCCTCGCGCTCAATAAAGCTAGCCGCCGTGCGGGCTGGATTCTCCAGGTAGCCAGTAGCTAACACCGAGCCAGCAATTGCCAAACGGCCATCGATTTCGGTCGCCTTCACATCGCCTATGGGGCGTTGATCCCACACACATCCCCCCGCTGTTTCAGAAGATCCATAGGTGCGAATTATGCGAAACCCCTCATCCTGAGCGCGCTGCCTCAGCGCCTCAGGAATCAACTGGCCACCCACCAGAATCGCCTCAAATGAGCGCATCATGTCCCCCAGACGAGGCATGAGGACTTGGTCATCAAGAATCCTGGTCAGCTGTGCTGGCACGATTGCCGTGTAAAGAGATTTTCCTTGGGCAGCTGCGATGAGTTCGTCATAGTGGGAAACCATAGCGAGAGTAGAAAAAGGCTCAGGGTGCAACACCACCGGGGTTTTCCCCTCCACCAACGCTCGGGTGATGACCTGAATTCCTGCGATGTAGTGGGCGGGAAGAACCAACAACCACTGCCCCGGTGAACCCAGTTCGGCAAGGGCCGCCTCCGCGCTGGCCACCAAAGCTTGGGCGCCTAAAGCAACGCGCTTAGGTGCTCCTGTTGTTCCACTGGTTTCAATCACCAGCGTCACATCATCATCAACTTCCTTGGGTGCTGTCGCAGAAATCTTGGCCCCACCTGGCCGTGGCAATAGGGCAGGCCCATCAGCAAAAAGGGCTTCGTGGAGTGGCTCAAACAACGCTCGTGGATCACTGGAATCGATTACCCGCAGTTCACGCATAATGGAACTCCTGACTAAACATGCCAGGGAAAACGGGACCAGTCCGGGTCGCGCTTTTCTAGAAACGCATCCCGGCCTTCTTTGGCTTCTTCGAGTCCATAGGCGAGCCGAGTGGCTTCACCAGCGAAAACTTGTTGCCCCACTAGGCCATCATCGGTGGCGTTGAGAGAAAATTTGACCATCCGAATAGCGGTTGGACTTTTGCCCAAAATAGTGTTGGCCCACTCGATCGCAGTGGATTCCAATTGCGCATGCGGCACGGCTGCATTGATCGCGCCCATTTCTAGAGCTCGCTTTGCGTCATATTCCTGGGCCAAAAAGAACACCTCGCGAGCAAATTTCTGACCCACTTGTTTGGCAAAATATGCGCTACCAAATCCGCCATCAAAAGAACCAACATCGACATCGGTTTGCTTGAATCGCGCGTGCTCGATGCTGGCAATACTGAGATCACACACCACGTGCAAGCTGTGGCCACCACCAGCTGCCCAGCCCGGGATTGCGGCAATGACGACTTTGGGCATAAACCGAATCAGCCGCTGAACTTCCAAGATGTGTAAGCGACCACTCCTAGACGAATCAATGCCACTGGCATCCTCTGTCTCTGAATAGCGATAACCATCAGCACCGCGAACGCGCTGGTCACCACCGGAAGAAAACGCCCAGACGCCATCCTTTGGACTGGGTCCATTTCCAGTAAGAATGACCACCCCCAAAGTGGTCAGTAGGCGTGCGTGATCGAGAACGCGATAAAGCTCATCCACTGTGCGGGGCCTAAACGCATTGCGCAGTTCAGGACGATTGAAAGCCACCCTGGCAATGCGCGCTCCCTGGCTCAGGTGATACGTCACATCCGCTAAATCTTCAAAGCCTGGAACATCGTGCCAGATGCTGGCATCGAAAAGCTTCGAGGGTGTGGCGGTCATGTTCTAAGCCTATGACGCAAAAGACGTGGAACACTGTGGAGCATGACGATCCCGGGCTTTGCTGAGCTTCGTGCTTGCGCTCACGTTGTATCTATCCCGCTGGTTACTCCCTTTCGAGGACTGCACCACCGCGAGGCCATCAATTTTGATGGCCTCTCTTCACCAGCTGAATGGAGTCCCTTCCCTGAATACGATGACGCCGAAGCGGCCAGGTGGCTTAGGGGTGCCCTCGAGCAGGGCTGGAGTGCTCCAGTAACTGCCAATGGAGCAACATCAATCCGCGTCAATGGAACCATCCCTGCTGTTTCACCCGAGGAAGCCACCGCCCTGATCGTGGCAGCAGGCTTCCCCCACACAGTCAAGATTAAGGTCGCAGGCCCTTCTAGCTCCCTTGCTGATGATCAAGCGCGGGTGGAAGCAGTGCGAAAAGCTCTGGGCGCTACCGGTCGTATTCGACTAGATGCCAATGGTGCATGGAACCTCGATGAGGCCGAACACGCCATTCGCACCATGGAGCACTGCGACATAGATTATGTGGAGCAACCGGTGGAAAAGCTGGCGGATATGGCCGAGTTGCGCACTCGCATGAGCGAGCTCGGCATTGGTGTGGCAGCTGATGAGAGCGTGCGTCGCTGGTCGGATCTTGATGCGATCATCGAATCGAGAGCAGCGGACATTGTGGTGATCAAAATCCAGCCTCTGGGTGGTGTTAGCGCATCGAGAATCCTCATCGACAAGGCCCTGAATGCTGGTCTAGAGGTTGTGCTTTCTAGCGCCCTGGAGACAAGCGTTGGATTGTTTCCAGCGGCCCTGCTCCAAGCATCTCTGGAGCGTGAAAATCCATCCGCTCTTGATGCAGGCCTTGCCACCGCCTCTTTTCTCAGTCGCGATGTTGTCACTCAGCCTCTGATCGCTCACGCGGGAGAGCTCACCATTTCCCCGCCCACACTTGACTATTCGGCACTGGAGGAGCTCGGGGCATCACCAGAGCGCACCACGTGGTGGCTTAGTCGACTAGAGCGGTGCCTGGCTCTGGTTTAGTAGAGGCCGATTTAGAGACCAGAGTAGGAATGCAAACCGGTGAAGGCGATATTGACTACCGAGTAGTTAAACAACACGGCTCCAAAACCAATAATTCCCAGCCACGCTGAGCGAGACCCTCGCCAGCCTCTGGTTGCCCTAGCGTGGACATAGCCGGCAAAGAGCACCCAAATAATAAACGTCCACACCTCTTTGGTGTCCCAACCCCAATAGCGACCCCAGGCCCGCTCTGCCCAGGTGGCACCAGCGATGAGGGTGAAGGTCCAAAGCGTGAAACCTACGACATTCAACCGGTAGCTCAGCGACTCCAAAACGGAGGACGACGGAAGAGTTTTCATCAAGCGAGCCTTGGCCATGCCCCGGATCTCAAAGCGTTGGCGAACCAACTGAAGAATCGCAAGGCCGGCAGCCAGAGCAAAGAAGGCCGTCGCGAGGCTTGCTACAAACACGTGAATAACGAGCCACACTGACTGCAACGCGGGGGGAAGTGGGACGACATCAACATAGAAATTCACCGTCACAATGCCCAAAGCGAGCAGCACGAAACCGGTAACAAACGCCCCCAAGTAACGCAGGTCCCGCCACAGTAGCGCACCTAAAAACACGGCCACGATCAAAGCGGTCGCGGTCAGGCCGAATTCGAACATGTTGGCCCACGGGACTCGACTCGCTGCCACACCTCGTGCGATGACAGCCAGAAGGTGGAAAGCGAAACCTAATGCCATCAAGCTCACGCCGATGCGCTGATGGCCGGTGCCGGTTGGCTTTGTCTCCTGCGCTGCTACTTCCGCAGAAGACTCCGTGCCCCCGGCTAGGTCACGAGCTGGCGCGGGTGCGGAGCGCTTAGCTAAATCCCAGGTGAAAAACAGAAATGCGACCGTATAAACGGCCATGGCGGAATAGACGGCAAAGAGGGAAAGACTCGCGAAATCGGTCATCGTTGTTCCATTCTAGATTCAGCATCCTGTGAAAAATCGGCCACCATTTTTTCTAGCTCCACGGCAAGACCGGGGTCATCACCACGCGCTAAGGCCGCGAATTCCACGATTGTTCGAGAATCTCTGCCGCTACCCTTTCGCACCCGAATCCAGACACGACGCCTGGTGACAAACAGGGTGACGCAGAGCCCTGCGAAAATGAACCCCGCTGAGAGGGCAACGGGCAACTGGGTGGGATCACGATGAACATCAACGCTGATGAAGCGGCGTAGCTCGCTAAATTCAACACTCCCTCGACCATCGGGAAGCTCTGCTGATTCGCCCAGAGCGAGCACTAAGGACTTTGTCCCCGTGTCGCCACCGGTGATCTGCGTGAGGCCTTCGGTATCAAGGGCATAGACGTTGCGAGGAATTCCTTCGCCTAAGCCCAAATCACCTTCAAAGACGTTGAAGGTGAGCACCGGCTGGTCGGGTTCTGGATACACCGAAGCTAGAGCGCCAGATTCCAAGGTGATAGCGGAGGGGTAAAAAAAGCCCACCATGCCCAGCTGTGTTTCCAAACCATCGGGAATTTTGACCACACCGAGACTGGTCAGATTGCCATCTTGGGGTAAAAACGCAACGGGCTGACTAAAGACCAGTTCTCCCTCAGGCGAGGTAACGCTCACCCACGGAGCAAAACCATTACCCAAAAGGTAAACAGACGTGCCATCAACATCGAGGGGCTCATTGACTCGTAGGACTGAGCCCGTCGTTCCAGTGGCATCTGTGACGCGAATATCCGCTGCGAAATCAAGCGGGTTCGGTCGTCCCGTGGCGAGATCGAACTGGTAGGTCGGTCTAAAGGTGGTGAGCGTCAAAGAGTAGGGCTCCAGTGAGGCCTCAGAAAAGAACCGCCCTGGATTGAACGTGTCATAGCTAGTGAGCTGGTTGGTGAAGCTCTGACCTTCGATGATGATGCGCTGGCCTTGATACTTAAACCCTGTTCCCAACCCCAGTGCGATCAAGATCGAAACCAGCGCAAAGTGGAAGACCAAATTGGCTGTTTCTCTCAAATATCCGCGCTCACCAGAAACACCCTCCTGAGTTGAGGCGATGCGATAGCCACGTTTTTTGATAACCCGGGCAGCACTGGCGACCAGGGTTTCTGGGTCCCCCACAACTTCGACGCTGCGGAAGTGCTCCAGGCGCTCCAGCCTTGCCGGAATAGCTGGGGGTGGCTGGCGCAGCGCCTTGAGGTGGTGGCTGGTCCGGGGAAGGATACATCCGATGAGTGAAATGAACAGAAGTAGGTAGATTGCGGAGAACCACACAGAACTAAAAGTGTCGAAAAGCTGCAGGCTATCAAGCAACGTAAAAAGTTCGGGATCATCCCGCTCCCAGGCTTTGACCCCATTGGGGTCACTGGAGCGTTGAGGAACGATAGAACCGGGAATAGCCGCCAACGCCAAAAACAGCAGCAACACGAGAGCGGTCCGCATGCTCGTGAGCTGACGCCACACGAAGCGGGCTAGCCCCACGACACCTAAAACGGGTTGCTGGGGAGGTGGGGCAGACGTGCCATCGTCATAATCAGAGGGGCGTAGTGGTTCCACCAATCACCGCCTGCAAACTCGACATCCAGAATTGCCACACCCCAGAGACCATCGCTGTTCCGATCGCCATCAAAATGACACCGCCGGTGATGTTGATAGCCCTGATGTGTTTTCTCAACCAGCCCACCGCGCCGGTCACCCAGCTAAAACCCAGAGCAATCAGTAAAAACGGTATCCCTAGCCCTGCGCAATAAGCCAGCGCGAGTGCTGTGGCACGGGGAACATCTCCCACACTAAAAGCCAACGTGTTCACGGCGATGAGCGTCGGCCCAATACAGGGCGCCCAGCCCAAACCGAATACCACCCCCAGAATCGGGGCCCCCAGAAAACCATTGGCTGCACCCAGGGGAAGCTTGGTGGTTCGTTGCAGGAATGACACTTGGCCGATAAAGACAAAGCCCATCAAAATAATCAGCAAGCCCGCAATGCGCAAAATTACATCAACCCACGCAATGAGTGCCGCCCCGAGCGAAGCAAAGACAATAGAGAAACTTACAAAGACACTGGAAAAGCCGGCAATGAAGAGCAAGACCCCGATTACTAATCGAAGCGTGGGTCTAGTCGATTCGCTGCTACTGCCAGAAAAACCGCTGACATAGCCCAGGTACCCGGGCACCAGCGGCAACACACAAGGGGAGGCAAAGGCTAAAAACCCCGCAGCAATTGCTATTGGCAGAGCGATCAGAAGTGGGCCAGAGAAGACCAGTTCACCCACAGAACTCACGGAGAAACCTCTTCACTCAGCGTGTCCTCAATAATGCTGGCTAAAAGTTCAGGGTCACTCAAAATTCCCGAAATACGAGCGGCCACCCGCCCTTGACGATCCATCACCAGGGTCGTTGGCACGGCATTGGGTGCGACCTGTCCAGAAAAAGCCAGGCGGATCGCGCCGGTATCAACATCCATGATGGAGCCATAGGTGACTCCAAAGTCCTCGGCAAAAGCTTTCGCGGTGGGCGCTTGGTCCAAAATATTCACGCCCACGAAAGTGACGTCTTGGGCAAGAAACTGTTGATGCAGCTCTTCTAAATCAGGCGCTTCTAAGCGACACGGTGGGCAGCCGGCATACCAAAAATTGACCACAACAACCTCCCCGAGGTGGTCCTCACTCGAGAAAGAACCACCAGTATCAAGCTCGCCCGAAAACAAAACAGGGGCTGTTCGTGAATCAGTGGCCAGGATGGTCAGCGCACCATCACCTGAAATGTAGTTCGCCCCGGTGCCCTCTCGATACTGCTCGGCAAGGCCATCTCCGCCATTCGAGCACGAAGCGAGAAGAAGGGTCACCAGCGCCACCGTGACCACGATGGGCCCCTTCACTTAGACAGCTCCGAAGTCAATCGCGTCTTCGAGTAAGTCAGCTGCCGGTTCTCGGTAGCTTTCTTCCTTCCAGCGATCCGCCACCTTCTTAACCGTGGTGATGCTCGAGAGTGAACAACGTCGTTGGTGGGGCAGATGTGGAAGCGGGATACCCGCAATGCTTCGGTGCAAAATCCAGATCACCACTTGGTGGCTGACTAACACCACTTCACCGCCGTCAACCGAATTCCAGGCATCTTCTGCCGCCTCCATCACGCGGGCAGAAACTTCCCGATAGGGCTCGCCCCAACTAGGTTTCCACGGGTTTGCGAGCAACTTCCATAGGGCAGGGTCCGTAAGTATGCGCTTAAAGTTCAGCCGGGTGCCCTCAAAGCTATTGAGCCCTTCGATGAGTCGATCATCTATTTCGATATCGATGCCCAGCTCTTTAGATAGCGGCCTGGCAGATTCAATGGTGCGCTGGAGAGGGCTAGAAAGAATTCGCTTGAGTGGCCTCGTCGCCAGTGCACTGGCGCTCCGAGAGGCCATGTCCACTCCGCGCTTTGATAGGCCAAAACCATCGAGTCGGCCATAGAGAATGCCATCAGGATTATGTACTTCTCCGTGTCTAACGAAGTGAAGGAGGTCTGCTGGCACACCCTTATTCTAGGAGTCCTTCGCCTAAGAGACGCTGGGGCCCGGGCTAGACTCGTTTCTCATGGCCTCTAGAACTCAAATAAGCAAGCTTGCGTCCACTCCTGATGGCTCCACTGTGACCCTGGGTGGCTTCGTTGACACTGTCCGAGACCAGAAAAAGGTCCAGTTCGTCATCCTCCGCGATGAGTCCGGAGCGGTCCAGTTGGTTAATCCAGCCCTTCGTGAAGACGATCCCGAGGCCGGGGCTTCACCCGAGCGACGCGAACTTACTGACCTTATTTCTGCCATCAACCAGGGCACCTTCGTCACCGTCGAAGGCACGTTGAAACTGGATGAGCGGGTCAAACTTGGCGGCCTTGAGGTCAAGATTTCCTCCATCACACCCAGTGGAACCGCCCCCCATGAGCTGCCCATCGCGGAGGATTCCAGCGTTGATAAGCGCATGGATTGGCGTTTTCTTGA
>LIAY01000026.1 GCA_001438965.1 Microbacteriaceae bacterium BACL25 MAG-120322-bin65
TCGAACGTTCCGGTTGATGTCCTACCGGTATGGCTAGTAGGGGTTGGCGATAAAGAGTTCCTGAGCGGGGAATCTTGTCAGAACCTGTGCACCATTATCGGTAATGACCACTTCTTCCTCGATACGTGCCGCAGAGACACCATCAGAAGCCGGGCAATACGTCTCCAGGGCGAACACCATTCCCGCTTGGATCTCCACCGGGTGCGTCATCGAGTTCAAACGGGAAATGATCGGGCGCTCATGCAGGCCAAGACCCAAACCGTGACCAAACTGCAAACCAAAAGCGTCCATCTCGTTCGCGAAACCAAACTCTTGAGCTTTCGGCCACAAAGCAGCAACCTCATCGGTGCCAACACCGGGGCGAACCTTAGCGATAGCTAAATCCATCCACTCCCGTGCCCTACGGTACGCATCATGCTGTGGCGGGGTGGAGCTTCCCACCGAGAACGTCCGGTAATAACACGTACGGTACCCATTGAACGAGTGAATAATGTCGAAGAATGCTTGATCACCCGGGCGAATAATCTTGTCCGAGAAATTATGTGGGTGAGGGTTACAACGCTCACCCGACACCGCGTTGATAGCCTCAACCTGGTCAGAACCCATCTCGTAGAGACGCTTTGCGGCTAAGGCCACAATCTCGTTTTCGCGAATACCCGGTTTGAGAACATCCACAATGTCTTGATACACACCATCGACCATCGCGGCAGCCTGCGAGAGCAACATAATCTCATCCACAGACTTAATCGCACGCGCATCGAGCATGTGCTGCTGAATATCCACAACCTTGAGGCCCTGTGCCTGCATCTCGAACAAGAACGCAGGCTCCACAATGTCCACACCGATCGGGTCGTTAACAACACCAGCATCGGTGAGCATGCCCTTAATCACGCTCACGGCTTCTTTCATCAACCCAACCTCGGGGTGGATAGCACCACGGAGGCCCAACATGCCCGCGTGAGAGTGACCCTCATGCAACCAGGGAGCAAAAAGCTTGTGGTGCTTCGAAGCAGACCCGAAATCCCACAAGTGGGGCTTACCATCGGGCATCAAAAGTGCATAACGCGACATCTTGTCACCCAACGCGCCACCAATCCAGGTTTGCGTGGTGTAGCGGATGTTATAAAAATCAAAAAGCAGAAAAGCCCCGCACTCGCTGGCCTCCAACGACTTCATGGCCCGGCCCAAGCGGTATTCACGCAAGCGGTGGAAATCCACCCGTGCTTCATAATCCACACCCATCGAACCATGCGCAGGAATCTGGCGGTTCGCAAAATCTAGAGCGGGGATAAGCGGTGCGGGGGTGAAATCGGAGGTCATCATTACTCTTTCGTATACTGGCCCGAACGCGGAACGGTGCTCAGGTGGTCTGGTTTAACTTTGTGCTGATGATATCCCTGCTGAACGCAAAACACAATCGATTGCAGGCTGGTTCACTTTTAGATTTTCCTATTTTAACCTCTGCGGCCGGGCGCTTTTTCGCGCCGGCCTTCTATGAAACCACACAGCCTTAGGCTATTAGCCTTGGGCCAAAAAATGGCGACGCTGAGTGGGGACTGCGATTGCCGTGAGCACTACGGTCAGCGCGGCGGCGATTCCAAACAGTGCCTCCGGGCCCCAGTTAGTCAAGATGTGGCTTGCTGCGAAGATGCCTGCGCCGTTACCCAAAAACATGAATCCGGCAAACAAGGACACTGCAGTTGCCCGCGCCATAGGAGTGACCGACGTGACCCACGTTTGCAGAGTGGGGTGCATGAGTACCCATCCTGCTCCCTGGAAGAGCACAGAAACGATGACGGTCATTTCACTCAAGTAAACGCCGAGAATAACGAACCCTAGGGTTGTGGCGATACCTCCGTAGAGCAGAAATCGGTGCGGTGGAACGCTGTTTGTTTTCTTCCTAACCAAAACCGAAGTTAGCAAGATCGCCACACCGTACGCTGCCGTGACCAGGCCCGCTACCGACGCTGAGGAGCCGTCTAGTTCGAGTGCGGCTGGAATCAGTGAGAAGGCCCCTAGTAAAATTCCTGCTTCGAAAAAGACCAGAAAAAACAGGAGCAACGCCCAACCATTTGTGAATACGTTCCGGTAGGCCTGGATCAGGCTTAGTCTGTCGGCGCCAGGTTTTGGATTGGGAAATTCACGGATGTACCAGGTCATGAGAAAACAAGCTGCGGCTGTTGCGATAAAAAACCCCTGCCAGCCAATGGTTGAGATGCCTATTCCGCCTATGGCAGTGCCAGTGGCTAGTCCCAGAGCGACACCTGTTTGCAGCTGGGTTATTGCGGATTGGCGCTTACCCCGGTCCTCAATGGCGTCCCCCAAGAAAATTACTGCAGCAGGAAAAACTCCTGCCATGACGCCACCCGCGGCCGCCCGGGAGGCAATAAAAAAGTCAATATCCATCGGGATAATGCTGACTAAGTCCGCAATTCCCGCAAGAACGAGAGCGAGCCGCAGTGTGGCGATCCTCCCAATTTGATCAGAAATGATGCCCCAAATGGGCTGAGCAAGTCCATAGGCTAGGTAGTAGGCGCTGGCGGAGAGGGTGATGGTTTGCAGATCGACCCGAAAGTCAGCGGCCATGCCAACGAGCATTGGAGCTACCACGGCGCGATCAAACGTCGCGACAAAGGCGGCGTATGGCAGAAACGCCACCATTTTTTCTGGAGACCATCTGGTCATCGTGCACGCCCGATCTTGTGACTATTTTGAAGGCGCATTCTGGATGCGCTGGCTGAACCTGTGGAGCACAACCGGGTTGATTGCGCCTTGTGGTGACACCAGTTCAAATTTTCTTGACGGCTTCTGTCTTGTCGATTTGGTCCGGTAGAACTGGAACTAGATTAGCGCGCTAGGTCGACCCGCCTGCAAACGATTACAACTAATTGGGATCTGTGCCGTCTCAGCTTGACAGGGGCTCCCCTTGGAGGAGTAGTGTGCTCTCAAGCTGTTCTCAGCTTCCCAAATGAAAGGAACCGTATGAGTAACATTGGAGTTACACGTTCGAGAGGTTTGCTATCGATTGCAACGATTGCAATTGCAGCTCTCTTCAGTACTGGTTGTGCTGCTACGGCTACGGCGCCAGAAGCGCCAGCGTCTGAAGAGGCAGCAGTGGAAAGCCCAATCAGAATCGGCATTTCTCTGCCCCTGACCGGCGATTTTTCTCAGCCTGGTGGGGCTGCGAAACTCGGTTACGAAGCATGGGTTGCCAACGTCAATGAGGCTGGTGGACTCCTGGGTCGCCAGGTTGAACTCGTCATTCTTGACGACGCGAGTAGTCAAGAACAGGTTGTCACTGACTACACCCGTCTCATCAGCGAAGAGAAAGTAGACCTACTTTTGGGCACGTTCTCGTCACTGCTTAACTATCCCGCTTCGGCTGTTGCTGAAAACAACGAGATGGTGTTGATTGCCCCAGCTGGTGGCTCACCGAAGATCTTTGAGCAGGAATTCAAGTACTACTTCTTTGCTCAGCAGGCCACCGCTCCTAACCAGGCAAATCCGTTTGTCGAGATGATTGCCAACCTTCCTGAGGACCAGAAGCCAAAGACAGCGGCTTATGCAATCCAGGATGACCCCTTCGCGGCGCCAGTGATTGCGTCGATGCAGGAGCAGCTTGAGGCCATGGGCATTGAGACTGTTTATTCAGAGATATACCCACCTGAGACAACCAACTTTCAGCCCATCGCGAGTGCCATTGCAAACGCGAAGCCTGATTTAATTGCTCAGGGTGCAGTCTTCGAGGATGGGGTCAACTTGTCCAAGAGCTTGCAGCAAGTGGGCTACTCACCGAAGATCTTCTTCCAAACTTCTGCCCCCAGTAACGGTGACCAGTACACCGATGGGGTCGGCATTGGTAACGAAGAGGGAATCTTCTACGCAGTGTCTTGGTCTGAAAAGGCCAACACGCCTGGCAATGCCGAGTTCCTCGCAACCTATGAGGCCTTGAACCCTGGAGCAGGTGTTCCTGCGGAAGACGCAGCTGACGCCTACGCCGCAGCTGAGGTGCTTGCTGCTGCAGTTGAGGGAACAGGTGGCTTAGACAACGTTGCAATCCAGGAATGGTTGCACTCCAACAGCGTCACCACCATCCTCGGTGGTCTCGCTTGGGATGAAATCGGACGCCCGCTTGGAGACTTCTTGCTGGCTCAGTGGCAGTCGGGAACAGTCGAGATTGTGGCCCCTTCGGGAGCTACCACTACCGACCAGCTCGTCATGCCGAAACCAGGCTGGAAGTAGCAGTAACTCGGGGGTTGTAAAAACCCTCACGTAGCAAGGGGGCGGTGGCCTCGAATTTTAGTCGAGGCCACCGCGCTCCCTGTACCAAAAATTTTTCCCATGGAACGAACAAGTTTTTCACTGACCAATAGACGGAGCCGTCATGTTGATTCTTCAAGTCCTCGTATACGCAGTGTTAATCGGGGGTATTTACGCACTTCTTGCGTCCGGCGTGACTCTGATTTTTGGGGTTCTTGACGTAGTCAACGTCGCTCAGGGAGCGTTCCTGGTGTTCAGCGCTCTTCTCACCTGGCAGATATGGACGTGGACCGGAATTGAGCCATTGTTGCTAATACCCGTCATGGGTGTGCTACTTGGAGCAATCGGGTGGGCGATCTATCGCGGGATGTTGGTTCGGGTGATTCCCCAGGGGCCGGGCATGACAGTTCTCCTGATGTTTGGTGTGGCGCTCACAATTGAAGGCATCTTGAATCTTGTCTTTGGGAATAAGTTCAAATCGGTAAGCCCTGATTACTTCACCGACTCGCTCAAGTTTGGCGGGCTTGTTTTCCCAATGCCTCAGCTACTTGCCGGAGGAATGGCCATTCTTGTCCTGTTGGGTTTGTATTCTTATCTTCGGTTGTCCTGGGCGGGCAAAGCTTTGCGGGCATCGTCCCAAAACGCTGATGGTGCCGCTCTGGTAGGGATTTCCGCTAAGAAGGCAGCGGGATATGCCTTTGCGATTGGTGCTGGTGTCGCCGGAGTGGGCGGTGTGCTCCTGGCCATCATGTACCCAATTTTCCCTGCAACACATTACGAGTGGATTGCACGCTTGCTTGGGGTTGTCGTTCTGGGAGGCTTTGGGAGTATTCCGGGTGCGGCTCTCGCCGCTCTATTGCTTGGAACAATGGAAGCTTTTGCCACGACGTTTATCCCTCAATGGGCTCCCATCTTCTTCTACGGAACAATTCTTCTCATTCTAGTTTTTAGACCACAGGGTTTGATGGGCGTGAAGACAAGGGAGGACGTAGCATGATCGAAAAAATGAAAAACCCCAAGGTGTTTGTGCCCTTGGGACTACTCCTACTGCTCGGCTTAGCCCCCTTTATTATTCCTGATAGCGAGTACGAGCAGACCGTCCTCATCGCATGCATGCTTCTCGCGATTATGGCATCTGGCTGGAATCTGATTAGCGGGTTGGCCGGCTATGTCTCACTGGGACACTCGGTGTATCTCGGGATTGGTATGTACACCGGAGCGATCCTCGGCCAAGCATGGGGAATCGCCCCGATGTACCTGATGCCCGTTGGTGGACTAGTGGCCGCGATCGTGGCGGCGTTGCTTGGAGCTATTGTCCTCAGGGCACGGTCTCACTCATTCGTGATTATTTCGATTGCCGCGCTGTGGACCATCCAGTTGCTTGCTCAGATTGCTAAGCCGATTACCGGTGGAGCCGATGGGCTTGTGATTCGGCCGCCTTCGTGGGCAAAGGAATTTGGCCCCACCCCGTACTTTTATATCTTCTTCGGGATTCTTTGTTTGACGATTTTACTCGCCCGTTTTGTCATGAACTCCCGTTTGGGAGCAGGGCTGGTCGCAATTCGCAACGATGAGGGGAAAGCGGCCGCCATAGGTATTAACACCACCTTGTATAAGATCACCGCATATTCCCTGAGCGCCATACCTTTTGGCGTTGCAGGAGCGGTTTATGGGCAGTACCTTTCGTTTGTAAACCCATTAGGCGCTTTCGGGATCCTTGCCAGCGTCACGCTGGTGCTCGCTGCGCTTTCTGGTGGACGTGGAACTCTCTGGGGGCCAGTAATCGGCGGTTTTATCATCGCGCTCGCCAACGAGTTTGCAACCGTGACCTCCAGCGGAGCCAGCGCGCGGGTTTTCATTTTGGGGATCATTTTGATTCTTGTCGTGATGTTTCTACCCGCTGGCCTGTTGCCAACGGTGAGTGAGAAATGGGCTAAACATCGCAATCGCAATGTCGCCGTCAAATTCATCGACCAAACCTCCATTGCCTCATCGACCTCAAGAGTTGACACTGCGGCCATTCAGTCCCGGGCTGTTATTGAGCAAATTGAGGGTAAAAACCTCCTCGAGGTGCATGACATCCGGAAGTCTTTCGGCGGCATCAAAGCAGTAGATGGCGTGAGCCTGGGTATCAAACGAGGCTCTATTACAGGGCTCATTGGCCCCAACGGCTCGGGTAAAACTACACTTTTCAACTGCATGACAGGTGTGTACACGCCAGATTCTGGTTCGGTATTGCTCGGCGGTGAAGATATCACCGGTCACAAAGTGTGGACCAGGGCTCACGGGGGGCTAGGGCGGACGTTCCAGATCACTCGTTTGTTCCGCTCGATGACAGTGCTGGACAACTTAGTCGCACCGCTCGAGCGAACCTCACCCAGAGAGATGGCTGCGGGCCGGTACTCGGGGGAGGAAGTTTCCCGGGCGCGAGAGGTTCTTGCCTTTATGGGTCTGCAGGAGTTCGAGAAACAAAAAGGCTCTGACCTGAGCTTCGGGCAGCAAAAACTGGTTGAGCTAGCTCAAGTGCTGATGCTGAGACCAAGCATTGTGCTACTAGATGAGCCCGCAAGCGGTATCAACCCGACACTAATCGGGAAGCTATCGGATGTGATTCGGAGTCTCAATGATCAGGGAACCACCTTCCTGATTGTGGAACACAACATTCCACTTGTCTTGAGTCTGTGCACTGAAGTCCACGTGTTATCGGGTGGCCGAGTCTTGACATCGGGGACACCGGAGGAAATCAGGAACGACCCGCAGGTGATAGAGGCATATCTCGGTCCGGATGCAAACTTGGAGGTACCAGTTGACTAAAGCATTAGAGCTAACAAACGTTGAGGCCGGGTACGGCGGGGGATTAGTTCTTCAAGGGCTTTCGCTTTCGCTTGATAAGGGAACTATCACCTGCATCGTCGGTCCCAATGGTGCGGGAAAGAGCACTGTGTTGCGAGTCATTAGTGGACTTCTTAAAGTCTCCTCGGGGACGGTTCAACTAGGTGACGTGTCGCTGGTGGGCAAAGGTCCTGCAGAAGTGTTGAAATTGGGGGTTGCCCAAGTTCCTCAAAGTAGCGCTCTATTCCCGGACATGACTGTTAAGGAAAATGTCCTTCTTGGTGGCTATACGATTCGAAAGGACCGCGCCCTGTTGGCCAAGCGAATCGCCCTGGTCGAAGAGATGATGCCCGTGGTAAAAGAAAAAGGCGGAGAAAAGGCAGGCAACCTTTCCGGTGGGCAGCGTCGCATGGTTGAAATCAGCCGTGCACTGATGTTAGACCCCGCCCTGGTCCTGATGGACGAGCCTTCTCTGGGCCTCGATCCAAAATCGGTGGCCAAGGTCTCTCAGGTGATTCGGGAGATGGCCGAATCAGGACGGACCGTCCTGCTGGTGGAACAAAACGTCCGACTTGGTATGAATCTTGCCACCCATGGAGTGGTGATGGAGCAAGGTAAGGATCGAATTTCGGGAGCTGCGGCAGGAATTGCCGATAACCCTGAGGTTGCTGCCATGTACCTGGGAAAGACCGTGTCAGCGAAAGGCAAGGCAGGCTCGAGCTAGGTTCTGATTGTTAGATCCGCACCAGTCCGGTGGGCAGCGAGTGGAGGTCCCGCGCTCCCGCTAGCTCAACGATGATTAGTTCGCCCGTTTGGACGCCCAGTTTGTGGTCAAGGGTGGTGACATTAGGTTGCACGACGATCGCCATCCCCTCTTCGAGGGTCATGGTTGGTGCGTGAACTGGGACCCTCGAGACCGAAGTAGCGATGGGCTCCAGGTATCCCATCCCGAAACCGTGGAATAGGTCATCAGTGGTGGTGTACCCGAGTTGCTCAATCCTGCCTGAAATTTCGATGAGCTCGGTCGCGGTTACTCCCGGCTTGATGGCGGCCTTGATTTTTTGCTTGCACTCCTCCGCCAGTTGCGAAAGGTCTCTTACTGCCTCACTCGGGTCAGACATGACGATCGTGCGCAAGATTTGACCTGGGTACTCCGGCACTGCAGCTGCACTCAGTTCGAAGGTGATCATCGAAGTTGGCGAAATTACCCGTCCCTCGGGGAATTGGCTGGGGACGTCACGGTCGGGGTCGGCCATATCTGTGATCGAGATGTAACAGATATGGTCTAGAGCTCCAGCCGCGGTGTAGGCCCCTTTCGCGGCGGCAAGAAGGTCCCAATCAGAAGCACCGACTCGGCAGGCATCAATCAACGCCCTGGCTCCAATATCTGACGCCCGCGCTCCCAATTCAAGGGCATGGATTTCCTCGCCAGACTTGATCAATCTTTGTTCGGCGTGTTCCTTGTCGAGCGCGACCAGAATAACGCCCCGCTCGGAGGCAAAGTGCCGCACCGGCGTTGGCACGGGACCGAGTGTGCCAACGCTGTCACCTGAGCTGAACGGGAGAAAGAGTTGATTGAGATAATCCCCAGCGATGTCGCGCACGGAGTCAACTTGTGCGCGACGTTTAGCGGCGGGAACGTGGTTGGGGAACGAGACCCACAAATGCAGCTCAGATTGCGTCAACAAAAATATTGCGCCCCTAGTGACCGGCCACTCGGTGAGGTACGTGACTGCTACTCCACTCTTGTTTTCCCCAAAGCCCAGAACCCCGGCGCAGCCCTTACCTTCGGCAATGTCGAGAACAGCGAGGCGACGTCGGTGCAATTCACCGCTTGAAAACTGTGGGTTCATCTCTATGATTTCCTCATTATGTAGGTTTCCCCAAAGTGGGGCGAGAACAGCCCGCTATACGGTTGTCCCATCACTCACAATGATAGTTGGCTGGGCTGAACATACGGCGGTCGTGATCGCCATGTGTCCATAGATCTGTTGGATATTCCGGATGATTTTCCAAGCCAGCTTTGCGCAAAGCGATTAGAATTGAGGTTCACTGCTATGGACAAGGGAGAGCGACAATGATGGCGAGCGATGAAGACTTTTTGGTGAAAGAAGCTACCGCGCACTGGGCTCCACGGTTCACAACTAACGGGGTGGCTGTTTCAGACTTTAATAAAATCACTGCCTCGGTCAAGCGTTGGGCTGATTGGGCCGACGCCTGGGTTGCTGCGGGAAGCATTCACCATGATTTGGGGCGCGAGGCTCTTGGTGAGGAACGTTTTTTGTCTGCAGGTCATCACCTCAGCACCGCCTCTGTCTACTACCATTTTGCCAAATTTGTTTTTGTCGATTACCCGGATGAGATGAAGGCCGCCCACGAACTGGCGGTATCAGCGCTGAACGCGGCGCTGCCACACCTGAACCCCGCCGGGCAACGGGTTGAGATTCCTTACCGAGAATCCACATTGCCAGCGGTCCTCAGATTGCCTGTGGGTGTCAGCAAAGCTCCGGTGGTGATCATGATTAGTGGACTTGACTCCACAAAAGAGGAGTTAAGAAGCACAGAGCAGCTCTTTCTCGACCGTGGAATGGCGACTCTAGCTTTAGATGGTCCTGGCCAGGGGGAGAGTGAATATCACTTTCCTATCGTCGCGGACTGGGAGCACGTGGGCACGGCAGTGGTGGATTGGATCGAGCAGCGCGAGCAACTTGACTCCGATGCGATTGGCGCCTGGGGTGTCTCTCTGGGTGGGTATTACGCCCCACGTATGGTTTCGGGAGAACCCAGAATCCGTGCGTGCGCAGCACTCGCTGGACCTTATGCGTGGGGGGATGTATGGGATCAGCTGCCTGAACTCACCCGACGTACCTTTACATTCCGCTCCCACCTTGCCAACCAAGACGACGCAAAAGAATATAGTCAATTGCTGACCTTGGAAGGCCGTACCGAGTCGATCCAGTGCCCACTGTTGATCGTTTTCGGCGCGATGGACCGGCTCATACCGAAAGATGGCGCCGAACGGCTTGCCCGCGAGACCGGTGGCACGTTGCTGATGCTTGAAGATGGCAACCATGGCTGTATGAACGTTGCGGCCAAGCACCGAAACAAAACAGCTGATTGGATGGCTGCAAAACTCGGAGTTCGGCTCCCCTCGGCGTGAGAAATTCTGAGAACACTCATGCCTGATTCTGTCGGCCTCAACTCGTGACGACCCCAGCCCGGTAAGAATAATAGTTAGGAATAATATGTCTGGTGTACTTTCTCCCGTTCCGGAGGACTTCTTAAGACGCAAGACCCTCACCGCAGAATCTGACGGCGCGATGAGAACAATCGTAGATTATGGCGAGTTCGGTATCGGGGTCACCGATGAGCCGATCGCGCACGGGGGCGGCAGCGCAGGCCCCTCTCCTCTTCAGGCCGTTTTAGGTGCTCTCTGCGGATGTGAAGCAGTGACGTTTCGTCGCACTTCCCAAGAGATGGCCTTTGAATATGAGCGGTTACAGTTCGAGGGAGCTTTCACCATCGATATTCGCGGGAGGATGGGGGACCGCGATGTGCGGCCACATTTTCAGACCGTGAAACTGCTCATTACGGTCGTAACGAGTCAATCGGAGGAGTCACTTGCCGCGGTCATCGAGGAGACTGAAGCCAGGTGCCCGGTGATGAACCTGTTAATTGATGCGGGTGTTACCGTCGACGTGAGATGGCAGCTGAAGCCGGGTCTGCCCGTCGAAGTCAACGCCTAGCCAGGGAATGGTAGGTCTAGATCTTTCATCATCACCATCGCAGCATTTCGTCCAGGGAAGCCAGTAATAGAACCACCCGGATGGGTTGTTCCGCCAGTTTGGTAAAGACCAGGTATTGGCATTTTGTGTGACGCCCATCCTGGCACCGGTCGAAGCGGCCCGCTAAATGCGGATGTCTTGTCGCCTCCGTGGGCCGCACCATTAATCATGTGCCGGTTGGCCCGCTCAATGTCGAGAGGGCTCTTCACAATTCTGTGCTCAATTGTGGACGCGTTCAGATTGGGAACGGCAGTCTGGATGTAGTCAATTATTCGATCGGCGTGCTGTTCTTTGGCATCGTCCCAGTTCTGGGCCCCATATGGTGCTACGTGGGAGGCTGGCACCAGAATTTTCACAGTCTGCTTGCCTTTGGGGGCGCGGGTAGGGTCCACCAGACTTGGGGTTGCCACTAGTGTCCAAGCTGAGCCGTCCACTGGTTTCTTGTCACGGATGTCTCTGAGCTGGGAGGCAACTTCGTTTGGCCATAGTCCGAGTCCGCTGCTAACTGCGGTGTCTGTCTCTTTCTTCCCAGCAAAAGTTGGTATCTCGTTCATCGCCAGAAATATGGCCAGCAAGGGGATGCCGATGTCATAGGTTTCGACACCGTAAATAAAATCCTCACCCCAGTTTTCTGCTGGGGCCATATCCACCAAATGCTTGACGTGAATAGTGGAGAGGACCCCTTCCTTACCGAAAAACTGTGAACCGTCCGTTGTGCTGAAGCCGACGCAGCGACCACCCTCTAGGACAAGTGAGTCAACTACCAGGTCACAAATAATTTCCCCACCATGTTCTTCGATAACTGAAACCAAAGCGTCTGTGAGCCTTCCTGAACCACCCAGTGGAATGGCCCAGCTTCGTTTCTGTCTCCCCGCCATAATCGAATACGGAAGGACACCTGTTCCTGGCATGTCG
>LIAY01000027.1 GCA_001438965.1 Microbacteriaceae bacterium BACL25 MAG-120322-bin65
GGCGCACCGGTAGGGACAAAGATTACTTCATCCAGGTCTAGCGCGACCTGCGCTTCACTGGCGGCCACCAAGTGGCCGTGGTGAATGGGGTCGAACGTACCGCCCATAATCCCAATCCGGGGGCGGCGTGACAACGACATAAAGGCCTAGTGGTGGCTAGCGGAATGAGACGCCGAGCTGCTCTTGAGACGGTGGCGATTGGCGACATTTCGGTAGCTAAAAGTGACCAAACCCAAGAATGTGAAGCCCGCAAAAAACACAACCCCGAAAACAAACGGTGGCCACATCAGCTCATTAACAACCTCGCCTGAGGCAATCACAACGTCGTTCACAAGCTCCATTAGGGCGCCTTTCCGCTTCTGGTGGCTCTAATCTACTAGAGGAGCCAGAATCTGGTGCGTTTTAGGGGCGAATCTGCCCAGAGCCTCGAACAATCCACTTGGTACTGGTCAGCTCAGGCAAACCCATGGGCCCTCTAGCGTGGAGTTTTTGGGTGGAAATTCCCACTTCCGCGCCGAAACCAAATTCGCCGCCATCGGTAAAGCGCGTGGAAGCATTGACCATGACGGCAGCCGAATCGACTTCCAACAAAAACCTCTCGGCGTTTTGCATATCTTGGGTCAGGATGGACTCGGTGTGGTGGGTGGAATAGGTCTCAATGTGCTCCAGGGCCTCATCTAAAGATTCGACCACCTTGAGTGAGATATCCAGAGACAAGGCTTCTCTGCCCCAGATTTCATCAGTAGCGGCCACCGCTTCAGGAATGAGCGCGCAAATCTGGGGATCTGCGTGGATGGTAACCCCTGAGGCCAGGAGTTTCGCCGCCAGGTGAGGTAGCACGCGCCCTAGCGCTTCGCGGTGGATTAATACGGTCTCCACCGAATTACAGACGCTCGGTCGTTGGACTTTGGCGTTGTGCACGATGTCGGTGGCGCTTTTGGCATCGGCGCTTGCGTCAATAAAAATGTGGACCACGCCTGCGCCGGTTTCAATAACGGGAACCGTCGACTGGGTGACCACACTCTCAATCAAAGACGCCGAACCTCGGGGAATCAAGACATCAATGAGTCCCCGACTCCGCATCAAAGCATTTGCGCCTTCGCGCCCAAAATCATCCACACTGGTCACGACCGCAGCCGGTAAGCCCACGCTAACGAGCGCTTCTCGCATGATCTCGACCAGCGCCTTGTTGGTCTCTTCTGCGGCAGAACCACCTCGCAGCGCCACCGCATTGCCACTTTTGATAGCTAGGGCGGTAATGTCCACAGTCACATTGGGTCTCGCTTCGTATATAGCCCCAACCACGCCAAAGGGCACCCGCACTTGACTGACCTGGAGACCATTAGGCAGTGTCATCCCGCGCACCACATCGCCCACCGGGTCCGCCAGCGAGCGAACCACGCCAAGAGCGTCCACCAACCCTTGAACGCGTTCGGGGGTTAGTCGTAGGCGATCACGCAGGCTCTCGGCCATGCCCTCGGCAGCGCCCCGCTCAAGATCGCGCTCATTAGCCTGGGTCACCACGTCCGCCTGTGCAGCAACCGCCGTTGCGATAGCCGCTAGGGCGGCGTCTCGGGTTGCGGCAGATGACCGGGCTAGGTCGCGCGAGGCGTTTTTTGTGTCCTGTAAGCGAGCAACAAGTTCGGCAGGAATTTCACGATCGGTGGCATTCATTAGCCCCTAGTGTAAATCGGATGCCTCAAACCAGGTACCAACATTTTTCCCACTGACAACATCAGCTAGAGAAGTGGTGGCGGTCAAAAGGGTTGGTATGCCCGCCGCAGTGGCCATCCGGGCGGCACTGACTTTCGTCACGGCGCCCCCAGTTCCCACGCTATTTACTAACGCCTCACCCAATTCGACACCGGCAAGGTCGTCGCCAAAAGGCACGACCTCAATGCGTTTGGCCCGGGGGTCAACCGGCGGATGGGTGTAGAGGGAATCCACGTCGCTGAGGAGAACGAGCAGGTCGGCAGAAACCATCTCACTTACCAAAGCCGCCAAGCGATCGTTATCACCAAAGCGGATCTCTTGGGTCGCCACAGTGTCGTTCTCGTTGACAATCGGAATCACTCCTAAACCGAGCAGTCGCTCAATCGTGCGCAACGCGTTCGTTCGAGAAGTCTGATTTTCCACATCCCCCACAGTCAGCAACAGCTGCCCCGTGATAATCGAATACCTCGAAAACATTTCCTGATACCTGGCCATCAACAGGTTTTGGCCCACGGCGGCGGCTGCCTGCTGAGTGGCAAGGTCTTGAGGGCGATCACTCAGATTTAAAAATGGCGCCCCAATAGCGATAGCACCCGAAGAAACCAGCACGATGTCGCGACCGGCGTGACGCCAGGAGGCTAACGCTTCTACGAGGCCTGGGACCTGATGTTCTCGCTCACCACTAATCGATGAGGAGCCCACTTTGACCACGATGCGCGAAGCATTATGTTGCGCGCTTCTAGTCGTCATCTGAATACATCCCCGCCTCGCGTTCCTCCGTAAGCTCTTCTCGCGCGCGTGATTTGGCATCCATACGCTCGTGGTAAGTCGCTTTGCGCTGCAGTCGTGTTGGTCGAGAGCGCTCATCCAGGCGAGGGTCGCTACCCCGCGGTGCGGTCATCAACTCGGCTGCACTGGAGAGGGTGGGCTCCCAATCAAACACCTGGCCGTGACCCAAACCGATGACCACCGCACACCCTGGGGTTGCCCCGGCAGCAAAGAGCGCGTCGTCAATGCCAATTTTCATCAAACGGTCGGCTAGATACCCTACGGCCTCGTCGTTGGAGAAATCAGTTTGTTCCACCCAACGCTCAGGTTTCTCGCCAATAATTCTAAAGAGTGGATCTTCGAGCGAGCCATCTCTCTTCACGTGGAATAACGCTTCATTGACTGCTTTAGGCCTCACCACAATGCGCGGTGGATTAGCCGCAATAATCTCTTGAGCTGCGCGATATTGCGCCACTAACGCAGCTGCGGCATTGAGGAAATCGTCAAGGCCTTCGCCGCTAATGGCGCTAATCACGAAGACTTCGTAGCCACGCTCGCGTAAATCAGGTGCAACCATGGTGGCTAAGTCTCTGGCATCGGGAACATCGGCCTTGTTGAGAACCACCAGTTGGGGACGCTGGGTGAGCGGAATCTGCTTTTCGCCCAGGGGGTAGTTTTCCAACTCCTCCAACAGGGCATCCAAATCACCTAAAGGGTCACGCCCTGGTTCTAAGGTCGCACAATCCAACACGTGAACCAAGACGCTACATCTCTCCACGTGACGCAAGAATTCAAGCCCCAGGCCTTTACCTTGGCTAGCGCCGGGGATGAGCCCTGGCACGTCCGCAATGGTGAATCGCACGCCACGGGCGGAAACAACACCGAGGTTCGGGTGCAGGGTCGTAAACGGATAGTCCGCAATTTTTGGTGTGGCCTGGGATACCGCGGCAATCAGACTGGATTTTCCCGCACTAGGGAAACCCACCAACGCAACATCGGCCACCGTCTTTAGCTCAAGATTAATGTCGCCGTCAAAGCCCAAGGTTCCGAGCAGCGCGAATCCAGGCGCCTTTCGGGCGTTATTCGCCAGTGCCTCGTTACCTAAACCGCCTTTTCCAGCAGCCGCTACAGTAACGCTCATTCCTGGTCGATCTAAATCAACAATCAAGTCACCATCACTCGTGCTCACCACTGTTCCAACCGGCACAGCCAAGGTGACATCCGGTGCTGTTTTGCCGTGACGAGAATCGCCCATTCCTGGGGAACCGTTCTCGCTGGAGCGATGAGGGCGGTGGTGATAATCCAGAAGCGTTGTTACTTGGGGGTCAGCGACGAGAATAACATCCCCCCCGTTGCCACCATTGCCGCCATCGGGGCCGCCAAGAGGCTTGAACTTTTCACGCCGAACAGAAACGCAGCCGTTACCGCCGTGACCGGCGCTGAGGTGCAGAACCACGCGATCCACGAATGTCGTCATGGCCCACCTGCTCTCCTGCCCACATTATTGCCGGGTAACTGCAAAGGGCGAGCCGAAGCTCGCCCCCGCTGTAGTACATCTAAATAGTTAGCTAGCGGCGCCAAGCACGGCAACCACTTTGCGGCGACCTTTGCTGCCAAACTTCACTTCACCAGCGGCTAAGGCAAAAAGTGTGTCGTCGTTTCCGCGACCCACGTTGTCACCGGGGTGAAAGTGTGTGCCACGCTGACGGACAATAATTTCGCCTGCCTTGACGACCTGGCCACCAAAGCGCTTCACACCGAGATACTGGGGATTAGAGTCGCGACCGTTCCTGGTCGAGGACGCACCCTTTTTATGTGCCATGAGCTAACCCCTTACTTCTTCACGATGTCGGTGATTTTGAGCTTGGTCAGTTCCGCGCGGAAACCCTGGCGCTTCTTGTAACCACTCTTGTTCTTGAACTTCTGGATAACAATCTTGGGGCCACGAAGATCTTCCAAAACTTCAGCGCTGACCGTTACTTTGGCCAATTCGCCCTTGTCGTGAGTGACCTTGTCACCATCAACAAAAAGCACGGGCGCGAGCGTTACCGCCTTCTTAGCCTGAGCAGAGAGTCGATCCACCGTAATGATGGAGCCGATCTCGACTTTTTCCTGACGTCCGCCTGCACGCACAACCGCATAAACCACGATGACAACCTGCCTTGTTACCTAGAAAATGATGATGCATGAGAGATTTACTCGAAAACCGCACCGAGAGACAAGAATAGACTATCCGAAGCGCTCAAGCAAACACGAACATCGGCTTCGATCCCTAGGGCGCAGACGCATCTGGCGCCACGCTCGCACTAGATGCCCGACGGCGCCGTTTCGATGTTCCCGGAGCCGATGGCTCAGGGAGCGCTGCCAGCACGGAGTCTAAAATACTGGGGCTACTACCCTTTGGTTTGCGACCACCACGGCCGCTTTTCGGCGCTTTGGTTGCTTCTGTGGGAGCTTCCTGTGTTGTTGCACCAACACCAACGGTACTTTTGGCGATCTGGGCAATAGCGTTTCTGGCGCCATCGGTAATCTTGTGCGGTTCCACGGTGGGCGTAGCCGGTGCTTTTTTCCGGCGCCCCGAGGAAGAGTCCTGAGATTTTGATTTAGAAACTGGGTCCACCGACACGATGACCCCGCGGCCCTGACATGCGTCACAGGCATCGCTGAAAGTTTCCAAGAGGCCTAAGCCCAATTTCTTCCGTGTCATCTGCACCAGCCCTAGGCTGGTCACTTCGGCAACTTGATGCTTAGTCCGGTCACGTCCCAAACATTCCATCAGACGTTGTAAGACCATGTCACGGTTGGATTCGAGAACCATGTCGATGAAGTCGATGACAATAATTCCACCGATGTCGCGTAGGCGAAGCTGGCGGACAATTTCCTCGGCGGCCTCCAAGTTGTTCTTCGTGACGGTCTCTTCAAGGTTTCCCCCAGAGCCCACAAACTTGCCGGTGTTAACATCCACCACTGTCATAGCTTCAGTGCGGTCGATCACCAAAGAGCCACCACTTGGCAGCCAGACTTTGCGATCTAGAGCCTTAGCGATTCCCTCTGTGACCCGATATTCGACAAACGGGTCAGAGCCTGAAGCGTATTCCTCGATGCGAGTAATCAGATCGGGGGCCACTTGGGAAAGGTAGTTTTCAATAGTCTGTTTCGCCGAGGCACCCGAGATCACCAGTTTTGTGAAGTCTTCATTGAAAACATCGCGAACAATCTTGACCAACAAATCTGGCTCAGAATGCAACAGGGCAGGAGCTTGAGCGCCTTCGGATTCACTCTGTAGCAAAGCCCATTGGGCCTGCAAGCGCTCGACATCGGTCGTCAGCTGATCCTCTGTCGCACCTTCGGCGGCAGTGCGAACAATGACGCCTGCAGACTCTGGCAACACCTTTTTGAGGATGCCCTTCAGGCGTGAACGCTCCGTGTCGGGAAGCTTGCGAGAAATTCCGTTCATGGCTCCACCCGGAACATAAACCAGGTACCGCCCAGGCAAACTGATCTGGCTGGTGAGCCTTGCGCCCTTGTGCCCAATGGGGTCTTTGGTGACCTGAACCAGGACACTATCGCCGGTTTTCAGGGCAGCTTCAATGCGCCGTGGTCCGGTTACTCCCGCTTCGCTGGCTGCTTCCCAATCGACTTCACCGGAATAGAGCACAGCGTTCCGACCGCGACCAATATCGACAAAAGCAGCTTCCATGCTGGGCAACACGTTTTGTACGCGACCTAGGTAGACGTTGCCAATCAGGCTTGATTCTTCCGAGCGAGCCACGTAGTGCTCTACGACAACCCCGTCTTCGATCACAGCGATCTGGGTGCGTTCGGGGGTTTCACGAACGGCCATCACCCGATCGACGCTTTCGCGCCTGGCTAAGAATTCTGATTCGGTGACGCTTTGGCGGCGACGCGTACCCTCGCGACCGTCCCTGCGGCGTTGGCGTTTCGCCTCCAGCCTGGTTGATCCGCGGACCTTTTGCGGGGTTGAGGCGTCACTAGACGATGACTTTGAGGTCTTGGGCTCATCGGTACTGGGGGTTCGTGGAGCGCGCGTGCGGCGGCGAACTACCTTCTCGCCAGGCTCATCATCGCTACCTGGTTTCCAGGTGGAGAAAAGGGCAGGGTCGGGGGCTTGGAAAATCAGCGACTTTGTCGACACCGTGGTGGGCTTTTCCAGCGCCACCTTTTTCGCTGGCGCTGATTTGGCAGCTCCGGCGGCCTTAGTTGATTTAGACCGAGCAGGTTTGGTGGCCTCGCTAGCTACCGCTTTAGTGCGGGGAGCCGATTCTTTGGCCGTTGCCTTCTTTGTTGCTTCGGACTTTGTGGATGTTTCTATTTCTTCTGATTTTTTTCTAGTCACCATTGCTGGTGCACTCCTCACGCCACCCCTGGCATCCATAGCCGGGATAACATCACGCTTTGGCAATGCGCCATACATTTCGCATTGAAAAAACTTGGGTTTGTGGGGGTTATCCCCCGTATTCGGATGGTCATCCGAGAAATCTTGTGGTTGCGTTTTTCACCCGAAGGTTTTCACGCAATTCCCAGTATCGCACACACAGGTTTATTTCATTGGGTCAAGTGGCATAATTTGCACATGAACTACCCCACGAAGCGCTCAACAGGTATGGCCCTCTATTTGTTGGTGAGCGGCCTTGGCTCATGGTTTGCGGCTTTCACGCTCGCTCGCGAGGGCTACCAACTGGCGATATCGGGCAAAGAACCCAGCTGCAATATCAACCCTTTCTTTTCCTGCGGCAGCGTCATGCAAAGCCCCCAGGCCACACTCTTTTTCGACACGCCCAATCAGCTTTTTGGGGTCGCCGGGTATGTTGCGGTTGCCCTCGTTGGTGCAGCAATGCTCTCTGGAGCAAACTTTAAACGTACCTTCTGGGTGTTTTTTACCCTCGGGATACTAGGGGCTTATGTCTGGTTGATGTGGATGTTTGTTCAAGCAGTGTTCGTTATTGGCTACTTATGCCTCTACTGCATGGTCGTGTGGGCCATCCACATCCCGCTTTGGTGGATTTTCCTACCGTGGGCTCTGAAGCACTCGATACTGACATCCTCGCCGGGGCTCAAGAAACTTGGCGCCCGCTGGCTTCCTTATAGCTGGATTCTGATTGTGATCAACTACGCCGTAATCGGCATCGCCGTTTTGATTCAGTTCCCGTTGCTGTTTTCGTTCTGAGCTAGGAACTAAACCACAACGCCAGCTCGCGCCGTGCCGTTTCGGGCGAATCACTGGCATGGATGAGGTTCTGCTGAACCGCTAAACCCCAGTCGCGACCTAGATCTCCGCGAATGGTCCCCGGTGCGGCAAGGGTGGGGTCCGTCGTGCCACACAGGGACCGGATACCTTCAATGACGCGGTGGCCGGTAACCCGGATTGCCACAACGGGACCGGACTCCATGAAATTGACTAGGGGCTCATAGAAAGGCTTGCCTTCATGCTCGGCATAATGCTCACTGAGCAGATCACGATTGGGCTCCACCATTCGGATATCGACTAACTGATATCCCTTGGCTTCAATACGAGCAAGTATTTCCCCCGTGAGATTTCTGGCGACCCCATCGGGTTTGATAATCACGAGGGTTTCTTCCAGATTGGGCATTTTTACTCTTTCGTTTGGCGAATTCGTTGCCTCGAGCCTAGCGCTCAGATGCTCAGGCTTCAGGGCCCAATCCACGATCTAGGGCGGGGCCTCGAAGGGCGCCAAAAATCCAAAAGCCCACCACCACGAGCGCAGATAGCCCCATCACGACATCCCAGAAAAAGGTGGCAAGAAAGGCAAGTTGAACGAGGTGACCCACCCAGCGGCCCACCCGATAGCGCAGCAGGCGATACACAACACTCAGGATGACCATGGCGGCGAGCGTCCCCACAGCAATTACACCGGGGCGATAAAACCCCAGGCCATTGAGAGCAAGTGCACCAAAGAACACCACACCGAATTCGAGGAAAACCGCAATCTGCAGCAACGACTCGGTCGCGCTCTTTATTCGTCGGGCTTTGGCCATTACCGATCTCCTGTCTGAGAGAGCTGGGCAACCAAGGTAATAGATCCGGTGATCAGAATCCCACCGTCTGTGCCGGCTAGTTCGCGGGCTCGATCGAGTGCGTCAAAAGGGTTCTCTCGGGAATCAACCCGGTCTGGACCCGCAATGGCGGAAACCTCATCGGCTAAGTCAAAAACAGAAATAGCCCGATCCGACGGTGAGGCAGTGACCACAAAGTGGTCCACCACCGCATCGAGGGCCTCCACAATCCCTGAGACGTCCTTCTCTTTCAAAATGCCGAGCACGCAAATAAGACGATCAAAACTAAACGAAGTCATAATCGCTCGGGTGAGGGCTTCAGCGCCATGGGGATTGTGTGCGGCATCGGCAATCACGGTGGGCCTGGATCCCAAGATTTGTAGTCGGCCAGGACTCGATGCCAGTGCCATTCCCTCTCCGACCAATTCACGATCCAGCGGTTGCAGACCGTTTCCCAAAAAGGACTCGACAGCAGCGATTGCCACAGCCGCATTCATTGCTTGATGATCACCTAGTAGTGGCAAGACCAGGTTTTGGTACTCCCCAGCGATACCTTCAACCCCGATAACCTGTCCCCCCACAGCTGGCTGGATGCTCGTGATATGAAAGTCTCTACCCAATACCCGCAGGGGCGCCTCGTCTCGCTCGCAGGCGGCCAAAATTTCAGCCCAGGCTTCATCGCTTTGACTAGCGCTGACAACCCGAGTAGCCGGTTTAATAATGCCGGCTTTGGTCCTGGCAATCTTGGCAATCGTGTCCCCTAGATGCTCAGCATGATCCATCGCAATCGGGGTGAGAACCGCCACATCAGCATCGGCGACGTTTGTTGAATCCCACTCACCACCCATGCCAGCTTCGATCACGGCAACATCCACCGGGGCATCAGCAAACGCCGCGAACGTGAGAACGGTCAGTGCTTCAAAATAGGTCAGTGGCCGTTCAGAATTGGCCACCAATTCCGCATCAACCATGGCGATAAAAGGTTCCACATCGGCCCAGTTATCGGCCAAAGCTCGGTTACTAATGGGCTCACCATCAATGGCGATGCGCTCATGCAGACTATGCAAATGCGGCGACGTCATCAGCCCGATTCGTAAGCCGTGGGCACGCAAAATCGAATCAATGATGCGAGCGGTGGAGGTTTTACCATTCGTGCCCGCAAGGTGGATGACCCCAAACATTCGCTGCGGCTCACCCAATAAATCAAGTACCCGCCTGGTGGCATGCAGCCGGGGGGCAGGAGAGACTTCCCCTGCCCTAGCATTCAGGGCCTCGACCACGCGCTTAGCATCGCTCGAATCAGTGGAATCCTGGGCGCGGTCTCTGCTCTCAGGAGCCATGTTTTGCTACCTCCACGGTGATGGTCGACCCATCGCCCACCGAAAGCTCCGCGCTGCCACTGGCTATCGCCACCACAGAGATCTCCATCGCCAGCGTTTCTTTAGCAATCAGATCCTGGTGGGTAGCAATCGCCTGCGCCGCAATCTCATTGGCACCCAGGGTGATGCGAATGCGATCGGACACCTCCAAGCCAGCATTTTTACGCTCTTGTTGAATCCAACGCACCACGTCTCTAGCTAAACCTTCACTTGCTAACTCGGGTGTGACGGTGGTGTCTAAGAGAACAAACCCACCCGAGGCCAAGAATTGAACCGCAGTATCGGAGTTCTCCGCCGTGAGCTCCAATTCGTATTCACCCTCGAGGAGCTCCACCTGAGAAACAGTGACAACCCCGTTTTCAACACTCCAGTCGCCAGCTTTGGCGCCGGCGATGATGGTCTGGACCTGTTTACCCAAACGGGGGCCAAGCGCTCTGGCGTTAGGAATAAGTTTCTTGCCAATTCCCCAGCGCGATTCCACTGAATCATCTAATTCCACACACTCCACCGATTTCACATTGAGCTCCTCGGAAAGAATCTCCGCATAGGGCTCTAGCGCTTGGGCGCCCCTGGTGACAATGCTCAGGCGGCTCAGGGGTAGGCGGACCCGGGCGCCATGGGCTTTGCGCAAAGCCAACCCGGCCGAGGCAACTTCTCGGACACTGTCCATGGCGGCAACTAAGGCGCCGTCATGGGGGAAATCTGCGGGGTTTGGCCAATTAGTCAAATGAACGCTCTCGCCCCCGGTGATGCCGCGCCAGACTTCTTCGGTGATCAGCGGAGCAAGTGGTGCGGCCACGCGCGCCAGCGTTTCCAAGACGGTGTAGAGGGTGTCAAGCGCGTCAGTATCGCTTCCCTCCCAGAAACGATCCCGGCTTCGCCGGACATACCAATTTGTGAGAACGTCCGCGAAATCTCGAATAGCCGAGGCCGCCATGGGCGAGTCCAGAGCCTCAAACTGCTCGGTGACATTCGTAACGAGATCATGGGTCTTAGCCAAAATGTAGCGATCCAAGACGTGGCTTGAGTCAGTTCGCCACTGGGGTTCGTGGTCTCCGATGTAAAGGCTGAGGAAGTAATACGTGCTCCAAAAAGGCAACAAGAAGGCTCGAACTCCTTCTCTGATTCCTTCTTCAGTGACCACAAGGTTTCCACCTCGAATCACGGAGCTTGAGAGTAAGAACCATCGCATCGCATCCGCGCCATCGCGTTCGAAAACTTCGGAAACATCGGGATAGTTGCGCAAGCTCTTCGACATTTTTTGCCCATCAGAGCCCAACACAATTCCATGGGAAATCACGTTGGAAAAAGCAGGGCGGTCGAACAAGGCGGCGGAGAGAACGTGCATTGTGTAAAACCAACCACGGGTTTGCCCAATGTATTCGACAATGAAATCTGCCGGGTTGTGCGAATCAAACCATTGCTGATTATCAAAGGGATAGTGCACCTGAGCGAAAGGCATGGAACCCGAGTCAAACCACACATCTAACACATCGGGTATGCGGCGCATCATCGATTGCCCACTGGGATCATCGGGGTTAGCTCGCACTAACTCGTCAATCTTGGGTCGGTGAAGATCTTCAGGACGGGCGCCAAAGTCGCGCTCCAGCTCATCTAGTGACCCATAAACATCAATTCGGGGAAACTCAGGATTATCGCTTTTCCACACCGGGATCGGAGATCCCCAGTATCGATTTCTCGAAATGGACCAGTCCCTGGCATTCGAGAGCCACATACCAAACTGGCCATCTTTAACATTGCTGGGAACCCAGTTGATGTCCTGGTTTAGCTCCACCATCCGGTCGCGAATTTCGGTGACCCGGACAAACCAGCTCGAGACTGCTTTGTAAATCAGCGGTGTCCTACACCGCCAACAGTGC
>LIAY01000028.1 GCA_001438965.1 Microbacteriaceae bacterium BACL25 MAG-120322-bin65
GGTCACTCCCCTGAGGATGCGGCCAAAGGCTTACCCGGACCACCACCAGAGCTTCTTTTTAGCGCAGAAGATCTCACAAAGGCCGTGCCCCGAAATTGGGCCAGCGCCATCGTCACGAATTACTCGAGGCAAAAAGTAACGAGTCAGCAAGCACCCATTATGGTCACCGACGTCGTGCTGGTGGCCACCCGATAAGGATCGCTCAAGCGTGAGGGATCAGTTCGGTTAGGAATCAGTTCAGGGCGCCTACAGTGGCAAGCGCTGCCTTGAGCAGCGCGCCACGGCCACCCTCTAATTCGCGTAACACTTCTTCTGACGTGGCCTCGTCGGGGGACATCCACGTCATATCAAGAGCGTCTTGTCTGGGTTGGCAGGTTCCCGTCACGGGAACCACATAAACCAGCGAGACTGCGTGCTGTCGAGGATCATGGAATTTAGAACCGGGGAAAGGGAAATATTCCGCGACATGGGCTGGCTGTGCCGCAGGGGGTAGCTGGGGAAAAGCCATGGGTCCTAAATCTTTTTCTAAATGGCGAAACAGTGCATCGCGCACGCTCTCACCAAAAAGCACTCGTCCGGCGACCAAGGCACGCGTGATAGACCCTTCACTCGATACCCGGAGCATCAGCCCCACTTCGGTAACTTCACCCATGCCATCAAGTCGCACTGGCACCGCCTCAACATAAATCAGCGGCAAGCGGCGGCGGATCTCGCTGAGCTCATCATCCGAAAGCCACCCTGGGTTGGGATCGGGGGTTCGGGTCGAGGCCATGGGGTTCTACTTACCCTCTTGGGCGAGCTTGGCACCAGCAGAAACCAGGGCTTCCCGAAGCGCACTGGCATCAACGTGCCACTGCGAATGCCACTGATTGTTAATCAACACAACGGGAACACTGTCGGTATAGGCACTCATCCACGCCGGGTCTTCTTCGACCATGCGGTGGGAAATTTCGAGGTTCAAGAAGTCGGCTGTGGCACCGGTAATGACGCTCCAAGCATCATCACACAGGTGGCATCCATCACGTCCAATCAACGTGAGAGAAATAGCTTGCATGACCAAAGCCTATGCTGAACTCAGATGGTCTCCCCAAAAAAATCCACACAGCCGGCTGCCTCGTCGCCGGTGCTGGTGTTTGTCGATGTAGACAACACGCTGGTCAAGGGCGCCAGTATCTTCATGTTCGCCATCGAAGCCTGGAAATCAGGGTTTATTAAATGGCACCACGTGATCCCCGCGCTTTTTCAACAGCGCTACTTCATCAAAAAAGGTGAAACCAGCAAGCGCCTCAACTCCACGCGTGAGAGGGCTCAAGCTTTAGTAGCCGGGCATAGTGTTGCCGCTTTTGAACAGGTGGCAGAAATTGCGTGGCGCCGTTCCATCGCACCCAAAGTGTTTCCCGAAATACTTCAGGAACTTCAGGACCACCTCGGTAAGGGCCGCCAGGTCTGGTTGCTCACCGCAAGCCCCCAAGGCTTGGCTTCGGTGATGGCCCGCGATTTACGCCTGACCGGCGCGATCGGAACTTCCCTAGAAATGCAGGATGGAAACTTCACCGGAAACATCGATGGAGAGCTTCTCCATGGTCCCAACAAGGCGGCGGCAGCGGCAGAATTGGCACAGCGGCTGGATGCAAATTTGCGCGACTGTTTCGCTTATTCCGATTCAGCAGCCGATATTCCTTTGCTGGAATCGGTGGGCAACCCGCGTGCTGTAAACCCCGACTCCGCACTTCTTGCTCACGCCCAAAACCGGGGTTGGCCCCAGCTCTGGCCGGGTGAAACCGAAAAACATAAACGCAGACGCTCGTAGAGGGCAGACAAAAGCGCTGGCCACGTATTGACGTGAACCAGCGCTTCAACCGGTGACGCTACTTCTTATTGCGACGCTGGTGGCGAGTCTTACGAAGCAACTTGCGGTGCTTCTTCTTCGCCATACGCTTGCGACGCTTCTTGATAACTGAGCCCATTAAATGTCCTTCAAACCTTGATTATGCGTTGCCGGTTGCCCAGGCGCGGACAACTTAGCAACTCTAGCGCAGTGAAACCGGCTCAACCGACCTGGTTGAATTCCGACCTGCCCTCTGCGGCAAAGAGCATGTCGGTAACGGCGCTTTCGGGAATTCGAAACGAGCGTCCAAAACGAATCGCAGGAAGCTCACCCGAGTGCACCAGGCGATAGACCGTCATCGTAGACACGCGCATAGTCTCCGCCACTTCAGCAACAGTCAAAAAGTGCATCGCAGAAAAAGGTGAGGTCACGCCACACTCCTCTCATCGCCAGGCCCGAAACAAGGAAACTATCTCAACACACTACGGGGGGCCCCAAGCAAATGTAAAGGCTTTTAGCGACGCGCTCCAAGGATTAGACGATTCACTAAAGCCAAGGAATCTTTCACTAGGCCACCCGTGGCGCGCCCCAGCGGACCTAGGTCGGCAAAGGGTGCGACCCTCAGCTCAGTAGAAGTGGAGTGATCGCGGGCGCTCGCGGGTGCGGGCGCAGTTTGCGCACCAACCCATTTTCGGATGACTCCCAGTGGGGCATCATCGAAGCGGTAATAGCGATGCTGGCCGTCTTCTCGAACCTGAACCAGGCCACTATCGCGCAACACCTTTAAGTGCTTGGAGACGGTCGGTTGGGTAATACCCAAAGCATCCACCAGCTCGCCCACGCTCATTTCCAACGGTTTGGGTGAAGGGGCTCTGAGTAAATCGACGATGTCGCGTCTAGTGGAATCGGCAAGCACGTCGAAAGGGTCGGTCATAGTTGAGTAGCGTACAAGGTGTCTGCAAGGAGTACTATGGCGGGCGTTGTTCTCGGAGAGAATAAGAAAGAAGGCCAAGTGACGTGTCGTCGCGGCTAGGGTCGATCAAGCGCCGGTTTTTAGGAAACGCCGCCAGGCGGTCCCGGCTGGCTAAGGGCCTCGCCCGCTACCAAGAGCCCACCGGCTTTGGACGGGTATTGGCCTTACTCCAGGGTTCCCTGGGTGGCCAAGCGGCCACCCTCACAGTGTTGATTTTTCTGGTGTTGGTCACCCTTACTGCGACACTGTTGATGCTTCCCTTGGCGGGCGCATCTGGCGAAGCCACGAACGCCGCCGATGCTGTTTTCACTGCGGTGTCAGCAATTTGTGTCACGGGTCTCACCACACTGAACATGGCCACACAATGGTCGCCCTTTGGCCAGACTGTGATTTTCATTGCCATGCAAGTTGGCGGCATCGGGGTGATGACCTTGGCAACACTCTTGGCAGTTATCGCCTCAAAGCGTCTGGGTCTTTCGGTGCGCAAAATGATGGCGGGGGATGTGGACCCCTCGCGTTTGCATGACCGAGAGGGTCTCGAGGGGCACGGTATGCGCCTGAGCGATGTGAAGGGCTTACTGAAAACGGTGTTTATCAGTGTGCTCAGCATTGAACTGGTGCTGGCGGCCATCATTATCCCAAGGCTTTATTTTGCTGGCCTTGACCTGACTCAGGCGCTCTGGCAGGGCGGCTACCTCGCTGTTTCCGCTTTCACTAACACTGGTTTCGTTCCTCTCGTTGACGGGCTCTCCCCTTTCGCCAGCGACCCGATTATGGTGTTCACCATTGGCATTGGCGTGTTTTTGGGAAGCATCGGCTTCCCCGTTATTTATGCGATTTCTCGAGCGATTCGTACCGCGGCCAAGCGCCGTCAAGGTCGCACCTGGGACCACGCGCGGCTTGGTCTTCACGCGAAACTCACCCTGGTCACCACCACCATCTTGCTTGTCGCCGGCGCCCTCGCCATCGGGGTTCTGGAATGGGGCAACGAGAAGACTTTGGGCGGGCAACCAGGAGAAATACGACCGATGAGCGCCCTGTTCACGTCCATGATGGCGCGCTCGGGTGGCTTCAACACCGTCGATACTTCAGAGTTTGGTGGCGCCACCTTATTGGTGTTGGACATGCTGATGTTCGTCGGTGGCGGTTCCGCTTCTACCGCCGGTGGCATCAAGGTCACCACCTTGGCGATTTTGTTTCTTGCTGCGTTTGCCGAATCTCGAGGCGATCAGGACATCGTTGCCTATGAGCGCCGTATCCCTTCCGACGCCGTTCGCTTGGCGGTCAGCGTGGTGCTGTGGGGGGCCAGCATTGTTGCCATTGCGACTGTCGCCATTCTGCGCATTACGGATGAACCGCTGGAGCGCGTGCTCTTTGACGTCGTCTCTGCCTTTGCCACCTGTGGGCTTAGCGCTGGATTAACTTCCCCAGATTTACCTGACAGTGCAAAATATGTTTTGGCAGCCACCATGCTGCTCGGTCGAGTTGGTACAGTGACGCTGGCAACCGCACTAAGTGGAACCCACCGCCAGACGGTATATCGCAGGGCAAAAGAAAGGCCAATCGTTGGTTGAGAAGATCCCCCATGACGCACCCGTGCTCGTCATTGGCTTGGGGCGCTTTGGCGCCGCCACAGCCGGCGAGCTGGACAAACTAGGCCGCGATGTGTTGGCCGTGGATGAAGATCCAGCCTTGGTTCAAAAATGGGCAGAGCGCGTGCGCCACACTGCCGTTTTGGATGCGAGAAATATGAGCGCGCTAGAACAGATTGATGCCGGGAATTTCCCCATTGCGGTCGTGGCAACGGGATCTTCGATCGAGGCGAGTGTGCTGATCACCACCAACCTGGTGGATTTAAAAGTGCCACAGATTTGGGCCAAAGCCATTAGCGAATCCCACGGAAAGATTCTTACCCGGATCGGCGCCCACCGCGTGATTTATCCCGAACGAGAAGCCGGCGAACGGGTTGCTCACTTAGTTTCTGGTCGGATGATTGATTTCATCCGCTTCGATGACAATTTTGCTTTGGTGAAAATGTATCCGCCGAAACCTGTTCGCGGTTTGTCCTTGACAGACTCCAAGGTCAGGTCGAAATACAACATCACTGTCGTGGGTGTGAAATCTCCCGGCAAGCCTTTTACCTATGCCACCGAGAAAACAGTGGTGACCAACCACGACCTCATCATCGTCTCGGGAACAAACGAGGATATCGAGCGCTTCGCAGCACTAGATAAGTAGTTATTCCCCAGCCATCTCCACCGCTCTAGCAATAGCAGCGGTGGTGGCTTCTCGAATAATCTCATCCAACCCTGCGGCGTCAAAAACATCCAGGGCGGCCCGCGTGCTTCCGCCAGGACTTGTCACCGCCGTGCGCAAAGCTTCCGGCGTTTCACCCGATTTCTCTAACAGTGTGAGAGCCCCTGAAAAGGTTCCTCGAACAAGCACCTCTGCTTGTTGCTCGCTAAAGCCTCGCTCGAGTGCTACCTCCAAGAATTTCTCCATGAAGAAATAAACATAAGCAGGACCCGATCCAGAAAAGGCACCCAAAGCGTTAATCTGCGATTGGGGTACTACCAACACTTCACCAATCGTGGCAAAGAGGCTCTCGACCATCTCGGTTTGGGTGGCACTGACCCGTGATCCAGTACTCATGCCCGTCACACCTTTGCCGATTCGCGAAGGAGTATTGGGCATTGCCCGAATGACGGCACCGGGCCACACGGATTCCATGGACTCGATTGTGATGCCAGCGGCAACACTGACCATGACCGCATCAGCGTTGGCATGGGGAGCTATTTCAGTCAGTAATTCGAGGATCTGATAAGGCTTGACCCCCAACACCACAATGCCCGCCTGCTCTAGCGCCCAGGCATTGGCTTCGGGTTTTTCCTCGAGGCTCCACGCTTGCACATCATCTTCGCGAAGCTTTGCTGCGGAGGTCGCACTGCGGGTGGTGACACGAATGCTCTCGACATCTACACCGGGTGCCCTCAGGCCAGAGAGTATGGCCCCACCCATATTGCCGCTACCGAGTATTGCCACTGGGGGAAGGATTGTGCTCACCATGCCAGTGTATATTTGTCGCACGATGTCAATGACGACGCAGTGGATGTTGAGGTAGATGCCATGGGTGGCAAGAAAAAGTCAAAGAACGAACTCCCCGAGCGTCAGCCTATTCTCGACGCTTTGATGGACTCACCGGATGTCCAGTCCGTCTTGCGTCTGGGTATTGCCTCAGAACCTGATGGCCACCTGGTGATGGCCGCGACTTTGCAGCTGATTGATTCATTACCGATTTATGTGATCTCCCACACGCTCGATGACGCTAAACGCCGTATTCGTGGGGTAGTTGGCGATACCGTCGAGGTGTATCTCGAACCTGAACTCGTTCGTGACCCCGCACAAGAACAACCTGCCACTGACGTGATAGTGATCAAAGCGTCAGATTAGAGAAAGGCGCCAACCATGGAACTCGCCAAAAATCTCACCCTAGTCGCGCACTTCATTGGCCTTGCGATGATTCTCGGTCCTTTCTTTGTGAATATGCGCGCCCACTCTAATTTCGGCTTCGGCTGGGTGTTAACCGGCGCCCTCCTGCAACTTGTATCGGGTACCTATTTGACAGTATTGGCAGAAATGGGTCTGGCTAATGACCCTGAGGAGTCGGTCAATCACATAAAAATCGGCATCAAACTGATTCTTGCTCTGGTGATTGTTGTGGTGGCCGTGATCGCTCGCTCACGCCTCAAGCAAATCCCCCCCGTGTACTCACGCCGCAAGGTTTTGCCCCTGCTGCATATTTCGGGTGCGCTAGCACTGACCAATGTGGCCCTGGCTGTGCTCTGGCATTAGCCAGTAGCTCCCTAGTCCTATTTATCGGAAAAGAAGTCTGTCAACAACGCTTGGCACCGCGCTTCTCGAATACCACCGATGACTTCGCTCACCCGATGAGGCAGGCTCCGGTCGCGAACAAGATCGTGTTTGCTACCGGCTGCACCTGCTTTGTCATCCCAGGCGCCAAAAATCAGACGAGAAATCCGGGCCTGGGTGATCGCACCGGCACACATGACGCAGGGCTCCAGGGTGACCACTAGCGTGTGGCCAGAGAGATTAGCCCTTCCCAGCACACTCCCCGCTTGGCGCAAAGCCAGTACTTCAGCGTGAGCGGTGGGATCATGATCGCGCTCTTTGGTATTGACCGCCTGAGAGATTAGCTTTCCACTGGCATCCACGACAAGAGCAGCTACGGGCACGTCCCCGGTCGCCAGTGCCTGGGCGGCTAGCTCCAGGGCCTGATCCATCAGGTCTTGCTCGTTAGTCATCCCCCCACACTATCCAGAGCACAGGCCATGAGCCTCCGCTAGTCTGATGGGCATGCACGTTCATGTCGCGGACCACCCCCTTATCTCTCACAAGCTCAGCCTGCTGCGAGACCAGAGCACCCCGTCCCCCGTTTTCCGGGCTCTAACCTCGGAGCTGGTGACCTTGTTGGCCTATGAGGCAACCCGGCACATCCGGGTGGAGGATCGTGAGATTGTGACGCCTGTGACCACGATGACGGGGAAGAAATTGGCAAAACCGCGACCCGTCGTGGTGCCCATTCTCCGCGCGGGCTTAGGCATGCTGGAGGGAATGGTGCAATTACTGCCCAGTGCCGAAGTGGGATTCCTCGGCATGGTGCGCAATGAGGAAACACTGCAACCGAGTGTTTATGCCGAACGCTTGCCAGAAAACTTGGCTGATCGTCAGTGTTTCATTCTGGATCCCATGCTGGCCACCGGCGGCTCTCTGTTGCAGGCCATCAACTTTGTGTTCGATAAGGGCGCCACCGAGGTCACCGCCGTGTGCCTACTTGCTGCCCCCGAGGGCTTGGCAGCGATTGAAAAAGCCACCCAGGGCCGGGATGTGAGCATTGTCTTAGGCGCGTTGGATGAGAAACTCAATGACCGAGGATTTATCGTTCCAGGACTTGGCGATGCCGGTGACCGGCTATATGGCACAGTGGGCCAGTTCACCGAAACTTGACGGGTGTGTGTTGGTATGGGGATAATCAAGCCATGACCCACCAGCTGATGAAAGGCCTCCCGAGCCTATGCCCAGCCGTTGTGATGTGTCGCTGTCGAATGTGTGTCTAATCCCCCACATTTTCCACTCATCGGGTGTCAACCCTTAACGAATCGACAGCACATGACTTCTTCTTCTCCTCATGAACCACGAGGTTTCGCACTCTATGTCGGCCTTAGCCAGAAAAATGCTGATGCCGCGGGCGTGAGCCTGCAGGCTGTGGTCAACGAAATCAAAAAAACGATCCAAGATCTGGTGCCGGACACCCAAACCCATGCCGTCATTGCCTTGGCACCAGAAGGCGCCGGCGGGCTCGATCTTGATATCGTTCGCATGGCTTTACATGACCCGGCGGCGCTGGCCAAACTTAATCCCCCCAGAGGCGCTTCCGACTACGAAGTCATCATCGATATTTCTCGCAAGCGCGTTGAAATTGGTGAGCACGTCGCACCGCTGACCTATAAAGAGTTCGCTCTGTTGCAATTCTTGGTTCTTCGCGAAGGCGAAACCGTCAGACGTGAGGCCATCATCGAGGCTCTCTGGGCTGTCGATGATGAGGACGTCCCCAACACTCGAACCATCGATGTTCACATTCGTCGCCTGCGATCAAAGCTTGGCGCCTATGAGGACATTGTCCGCACTGTTCGCGGTGTGGGGTATCGATTTGACCGCCACGCTGATGTGACCATTCACTACGGTGTGGCCCCCTCGCCCGACATGATTTAGTCACTCTGGGAGCTGCAAATAATCAGGCATAGACACCGTTACCATTTTGTTATATAGTTTCTACATCGTCAGTTGCTAGTAATAACAGCTCTCGTCATTGTGATTACACATCACTCTTGGTGTAAGGGAAAAGGGCCGGTCGCTCGCCTCAGCGGCCGGCCCTCACCTTTTCATCCTCACGAATTTCATAACCCTCAGCCACCGCCTCTACGCTAAAGCTATGAGCACCCGCCCGAGTATCGTCTGGTTTCGCCATGACCTACGCCTTGGCGATAATCCGGCCCTTCATGAAGCAATATCTCGCGGTGAGGGCCTGATCCTGCTCTACATTCACGAAGAGGAAACTGGCGGAACCAGACCACTGGGTGGCGCCTCCTCGTGGTGGCTACACCATTCGCTTGTGAGCCTTAGAGCCGATGTTGAAAAGCTCGGCGGAGAGCTGATCACGCGCACTGGTCGCCCCCACGACATCATCTCCCAGCTAATCCAATCCACCGGAGCGGCTGCCGTGTTCTGGAATCGTCGCTACGGTCCAGCCCGCGATGGCGACCAGGTGCTCAAAGCTGCTCTGCGATCCCAGGGGGTCATCTGCGAGAGCTTCGGTGGCAACCTTTTGTTTGAGCCCTGGACCATCACGACCGCTCAAGACCAGCCCTTTAGAGTGTTCACACCTTTTTGGCGCGCCTGTTTAGCGGCCAATCCCCCGCGCACGCCACTGGCGGCGCCAAGCTCCCTAACCTGCACTCCGGGCATTACCTCAGAGGATATTCACCATTGGGCGCTAACCCCTCAGGGTGTGGACTGGTCGGGGGGACTCGCCCAGATGTGGACCCCAGGTGAGCAAGGGGCGCATCGGCGATTGGAAGATTTCGTCGAAAATACTCTTCGTTACTACCACCGCAGGGATGAACCAGGGATTCTCAGCACCTCTATGCTGAGCCCTCACCTACGCAGTGGGGAACTAAGCCCCCACACGGTGTGGGATACCCTCCAACAAGTACTCCCCGCAGGGGCTAGCGAAAACAAGGCCAAGTTTCTGAGTGAAATCGGCTGGCGAGAGTTCTCTTACAACATTCTTTTCCACTTCCCCCACCTGCAGCGAGATAACTACCGGGAAGATTTCAATCGGTTCCCCTGGGGTGAGGCGGACCCAGAGCTTCTTACCGCCTGGCAACAGGGTCGCACCGGAGTTCCCCTAGTGGACGCGGGAATGCGCGAGCTGTGGCACACCGGTTATATGCACAACCGCGTGCGCATGGTCACCGCATCCTTTTTAATCAAAAACCTGCTGGTCGATTGGAGGGTCGGAGAACAGTGGTTTTGGGACACCCTGGTTGATGCCGATGAAGCCAATAACCCCGCGAGCTGGCAGTGGGTGGCGGGAAGTGGTGCTGATGCAGCCCCCTATTTCCGGGTATTCAATCCCCTGCTTCAGGCAGAAAAATTTGATCCCGATCAGATCTACATCAAAAAATGGATTCCGGAGTGGGGCACCGATGCCTACCCCAGCGAGGCGATTATCGATCTCAAAGCCAGTAGAGATCGCGCTCTTGCGGCCTTTAGCTCGCTTAAGGCCTCGCGCCCAGAAGAGTGACGCATCGAGCGGAAAGCTCCGCCGCGCGCTGAGCGGAACTAACGATGGAAGCTCCCGAGGCTAACCCCGCGAGGATCCCTGCATTGAACGAATCTCCAGCGCCGGTGGGGTCCACAACCTCTGCAGCGATCGCGGGCACCACGTGCAGCGCTCCATCCTCCCAGACCAACGCACCCTTAGCTCCGCTGGTGGCAACAACGCAGCTAAAACGAGTGGCCAAGATTTTTACCGCATCCTCGAGATTCGAAGCGCCGGTCAAGACGCGAGCTTCATCCTCGTTGCAGCGCACCACCCGGGCAGGTGAGATCATCTCCAGAAACTTCTCTGGCCCACAGTCTTCTAAAAAGCCGGATGATGAAGCATCGACCATGACGCCGATGCCGGTATTAGCTACCTCGGTAATAAACGAGCTCATCAGCTCCGGATTGTCATGGTGAAAAAAGCTATAGCCAGTGAGATGAAGCCATGAGCACCCGGAGATCACACTGGGAGAAATATCGCGTGGGTCAAGGGCAAGATTGGCACCGCGATCGGTTGCCATGGACCGCGTTTGTCCCTGGGCAATAATCACAAGGGCGCCTGTTTCCCTCGCCGGATCAGCGCTGAGGTGAGCAACAACTCCCGCCTGGGAAAACTGATCGTTCACGCGTTCAAAATCGGACGCACCGACCCTGCCGACAAAATCAACACCGATGTTTTCACCGGCTAGCCACACAGCGGTGTTCGCAGCAGAGCCTCCCAAGGTGCGCTGGATGGTGGCCGGGGTATCCGTATCGGGCCTCAGCGGCTGAGAAATCACGGCAACCACATCATCCATCACATCGCCCACGATCAGGACTCGAGAGGGGCTCACGCGCGTTTGGCCCACTGCGTGGCAATCTCCAGTGCCACCGAAACGTTATGTGTCACCAGGTCGAGATTCACCCGGAGACTCTCACCCCCAGAGTGCTCTTGGATATAGGCCAGCAGGAAAGGTGTCACATCGTGACCTCGGATGTTGTGATCATCAGCTGCGACAAGTGCTTGTTCTAATATCCGGTCGTGGGTGGTGGGATCCCACTGCTGATGTGCAGGAATCGGGTTTGCCACGACCATCCCACTGGATAATCCCATCGCGTCCCTGGCGGCCATGATGGCGGCTACCTCACCAGCGCCGTCTACCTTCCAGTCCAGGGCGTACGCGCTCTCCCGCAACCAGAAGGCCGGAAAAGTGGACGTTTGATAACCGAGCACGGGAATACTCAATGTTTCACACCGCTCCAAGGTGGCAGCAATATCGAGTATCGATTTGACTCCCGCTGAGACGACAGTGATCGCGGTGGTGGAAAGAATAGGGATATCTGCCGACTCATCAAAACTTGTGGACGCCCCTCGGTGCACCCCACCCAGCCCACCCGTGGCAAAGACTCGAACGCCAGCTTGGTGAGCAATATAGGCCGTGGAGGCAACGGTGGTGGCACCAGAAAGCCCCTGA
>LIAY01000029.1 GCA_001438965.1 Microbacteriaceae bacterium BACL25 MAG-120322-bin65
GGACTCAATAGCGCGACCGATGACATTGATTTGACGCCCCGGGGCGACTGCCTTAATTCCTCGGCGTAGGGCTTCCTCGGTGCGCTCAACCAGTAGTCGGGCATTTTCTGTGGCCTCACCAGCGATGAACATTTTGTTCAAGTCACCGTGCATGCCGCTTTTATAGGCAGTGATGTCAATGTTGACGATGTCGCCCTCTTCTAAGACGGTGTCATCGGGAATGCCATGGCAAATAACTTCATTGAGTGAGGTGCAACACGATTTGGGAAACCCTCGATATCCGAGGGTTGAAGGGTAGGCGTCGTGGCTGATCATAAAATCGTGCGCGATGGCATCGAGTTGATTGGTCGTGATACCTGGCCTGACAGCCGCACCAGCGGCTTCGATTGCGCCTGCAGCAATCTTTCCCGCAGCGCGGATGCGGTCGATTTCTTCCTCGGTGTAGATATCTCCACCGACGTGCTCGGAGGGCTCTGCTTTTCCCACATATTCTGGGGCATGAATGGTCCCCGGTATGGTTCTAGAAGGGCCTAAGGACCCGGGAATGAGAATTCCGGAAGCATCTTTGGGCACTTGCTTAGTCTAAACGGGAGAGTATCGATGTCAGACACGGTGCAGTGGTGGTTTAACAACAAAACCGGCGAGGTGGAATCGGGCAAACAGTCTTTGGGCCTTGACCTTGATGGTCCTTTCGCCACGAAAGAAGAAGCTCAGCGTGCTCCCGAGATTGCTAGAGAGCGCTCGAGGGCCTGGGCTGAAGAGGAGTCTAGGGATTAGTTGGCAGAGAAACTGTGCTCAGGTCCCGGGAAGTCGCCTGAGTCAATCTCCTTGCGCCACTGTGTCACAGCCCCCAGTAGGGTCTCTTCGAGTTGCGCATAAGCCTTGACAAACTTGGGTACCCGATCTGTAGAAAGCCCCGCAAGGTCAGTCCAGACCAAGATTTGACCATCGGTGTGCGAACCCGCACCGATTCCGATTGTCGGGATATCCAGTGCCTCACTGACTTCTTTAGCAACATCGTGGGGAACCATTTCGATTACGACAGCAAAAGCCCCGGCCGACTGGACCGCCAGAGCGTCCGCAAGAAGCTGCTCTTTGCCACCGCCCCGGCCCTGCACCACATGGCCACCGAGTCCATGTTCGGACTGAGGGGTGAAGCCCACATGCCCCATTACGGGAATACCGGCAGAAACAATGCGCTCGATGTGCTCACTAGATCGTGTGCCACCTTCGAGCTTCACAGCATGAACGCCGGATTCTTTCATGAAACGAATGGCAGTGTGCAAAGCCTCATCGGGGCTTGCCTCATAGGAGCCAAAGGGTAAATCAGCGACCACAAGTGCGCGGGAGGCGCCGCGGACAACGCCGCGACACAGGGGAATAAGTTCATCCACGGTGACGGGAAGGGTGCTGTCGTAACCAAAGACAACGTTTGCGGCCGAATCACCCACCAGGAGGAAATCAACGCCCGCACGGTCGAATATTCCGGCAGTGAGAAAGTCATAGCTGGTCAGACCAGTGATTCGAATACCCTCGGCTTTGGCCTTAGCAAAATGCCGCACGCGAACGCGCTTAGATGCCTCGCTCATGCGCCACAGCTTACTTGCCCTGGGCCCCATCGGCCTAGCTGAAGGTGGTTGGCTTGCTCGTCACCGGCAGTCGACGGTCTCGGCCGAACGCCACACTCGAGATCCTGGGCCCCATGGCGCCTTGGCGCCGTTTCCACTCTGCCCGGGAAACCAAGGTGAGTATTTCGGCGACAAGGTTTTGGTCAAAACCGCGGGCGACGATACCGGGAAGGTCAAGGCCTTGGACTACCAGCAAATCCAGAATGTTATCCAGGGTTTCATAGTCAGGGAGGCTGTCTTGATCCGTCTGGCCAGGGCGTAGTTCAGCGCTGGGTTGCTTCTCGATAGAGGAGATTGGAATCGGGGGAGTCTCACCCAGGTCTTGGGCGTGCTCGTTGCGCCAAAGTGCTAATTCCCACACCAGCGTTTTTGGTACGTCTTTGATGGGGGCGAAGCCGCCGACTGAGTCACCATAGATGGTGGAGTAGCCAACGGCTAATTCCGATTTGTTTCCGGTGGTCAACACCAAGTGACCCTCGCTATTGGATAAAGCCATAAGCAAAACCCCGCGAGCTCTGGCTTGGACGTTCTCTGCGGCAAGTCCGCTGAGGCCCAGTTGGGAATCAAAAGGTTCGACCAGATTGGCGATGGGTTCAACCCGGTGGTGCAGCCCGATGTTGTTCGCCAGTTCTGCGGCGTCATCCAGAGAATGTTGGCTGGAATGCACGCTGGGCATGCTCACGCCATATACCCGGCTTGCCCCGATGGCATCGGAGGCAATCGCGGCACACACTGCTGAGTCAATCCCGCCGGAGAGCCCTAAGAGAGCGCTAGGGAAACCATTTTTTTCCACGTAGTCCCGGGTACCCGTCACGAGGGCATCCCACAGGGTTCCAAGCTCCGAGGTCTGGACAATTGGTCTATTTTCTAGAGCTTGCGCTCCCGCTTCGCGCACCGAAATTTCAACGCGTTGGGTGTTCGCCGGAAGTGGTGCCCCACTCTGGGCTAAGGGCAGATCCAGATCACACACGATCAAGTCTTCTCGAAAACGAAGCCCCGAGGCGATGCGCTGACCCTTCGGGTCAATAATCATGCTGTCCCCGTCGAAAACGAGGTCGTCTTGGCCTCCGACGATGTTCACGTAACAAATCGTGTTGTTCATTTCCCGGGCACGAGTTGTCACCAGCGGTTCCCGCACCGTGTTCTTATCGCGTTCAAAAGGCGAGGCATTGGGCACTAACAAGGCGCCCAGGGGATAGGGCGTGAGAGATTCGATGGGCCCATCTTGGCGCCATAGGTCTTCACAAATCACTATTCCGAGATCAATATCGCCTAGGCGAATGATGAGACCCTGATCACCGGGGATGAAGGTGCGAAACTCGTCAAAGACGGCGTAGTTGGGCAGGTGATGTTTGGCATAGGTGGCCTGAATTTTGCCGTGGAGTAGGACACTGGCGCAGTTGCGTGCGCGGGCGGGGTGATGGGGGACAGTCTGGGAGTCATTGACGTGGAAAGGGCCCGCTGGATGGCCAATGATGACGGCCATGTCGCCCATGCCATCACGTTCTAGAGCGCTAGCAAACGCAGCCAAGGATTGTTCGGATAATTCAAGAAAGTTATTGCGAAGCGCCAAGTCCTCGATGGGATAACCCGTGAGAGCTAGCTCGCCGGTGAGCATCACTTGAGCCCCCTGGTCATACGCCAAGCGAGCCATCGAGAGCAGGGTGGTGGCGTTGCCCAAACGATCTCCCACGGTGGGATTAGTTTGGGCCATGGCCAAGCGAAGACGGGGCATACCGAGTAGCCTAATGGCTAGGAATTACGCCCATTTTTGCTTCGTTGTGAGGAATGACAGTGGATAAACAACGCGACTTTGTGCTGCGCACCATTGAAGAGCGAGGCGTGAAGTTCATTCGTCTGTGGTTTACCGATGTTGTGGGAACGCTCAAGATGGTGGCTATCGCCCCCGCCGAGGTGGAAGGCGCCTTCACTGAGGGCCTAGGAATTGACGGTTCCTCGATCGAAGGCTTCACTCGGGCTTTTGAAGCAGATGTGTTGGCCCACCCAGACCCCACAACTTTCCAGATCCTGCCCTGGCGTGGAGAAATTGACCCCACGGCGCGAATGTTCTGTGACATCACCACCCCCGATGGTCAACCCGCTGTGGTGGACCCTCGCTATGTGCTCAAGCGTCAGCTGGAAAAAGCCGCGGATCTTGGCTTCACTTTCTACACCCATCCCGAAATTGAGTTCTATTTGCTCAAATCCAGTGAATACGGCCCCGAGGGGCCCCAGCCTGTTGATCATGCAGGGTATTTCGACAATGTTCCTGGTGGAAGCGCACACGATTTCCGCCGGCGTGCTGTTCGTATGCTCGAAGATTTGGGCATTTCGGTGGAGTTTAGCCACCACGAAGCGGGCCCTGGCCAAAACGAAATTGACTTGCGCTACGCCGATGCTCTGACTACCGCCGATAACATCATGACGTTTAGAACAGTGATCAAAGAAGTTGCCATCGAGCAGGGCGTGTACGCAACCTTCATGCCAAAACCCTTGGCGGATCACCCTGGCTCTGGAATGCACACTCACCTCTCGCTGTTTGAAGGTGACACCAATGCGTTTTATGACGCTGGTGGCAAATACCAGCTCTCGGCTGTTGGGCGATCCTTTGTCGCTGGAGTGCTAAAACACGCACCAGAATTTACGGCGATTACCAACCAGTTTGTGAACTCCTATAAGCGCATCTGGGGTGGCCACGAAGCGCCTAGCTATGTCACCTGGGGGCACAACAACCGGTCCGCGCTTATCAGGGTGCCCCTCTATAAGCCCGGTAAAGGCCAATCTGCTCGGGTGGAGTACCGCGGCATTGATTCGGCAGCGAACCCTTACCTGGCTTATGCGGTTCTTTTAGCTGCGGGACTCAAAGGCATCGCCGAGAGTTACGAGCTGCCCCCTGAAGCCGAAGACACCGTGTGGGAGCTGAGCGAAGGCGAACGCGTGGCGTTGGGATATGAACCTCTGCCCTCTAGCCTGGATCGCGCATTGGCGCTCATGGAGGGGAGCGAATTGGTGGCAGAAACTCTGGGCGAGCAGGTGTTCAACTATGTGTTGCGTAACAAAAAGCGCGACTGGGAAGCTTATCGGGCTCAAGTAACACCGTATGAACTCTCCAGTAATTTACGACTTCTCTAACCCTTTGACCCGATGACCAGGGCTCCCTCAGTTCTGACTTCTCTGGTCAAAGCTGGCTTCAGTGGGCTCAACGAGGCAAAATCTCGCCTAGAAGTAGGTGGGTTTGACGCCGGTGACTTCTCGGAGTCCGCGAACCCTGACTTATCGCTCAAGACCGTTGAGGCGCTGCGGGAGAAAAATCCGACAGCTTTCGCCAAGCTATGGGCCAAACCCACGTATCGCAGTCGACTGGTGTTACTCACCGGTGCGAGTTCAGGTTTGGGGGATTTTTTACATCGCCATGTTGACCAGTGGAAGCTGGTCGCCTCACCACTTCGGCGGGTCCTGAATCAGGCTGAATATCTAGCGCTGATGGCCACCGCAATCGAGGGCAAAGACGGCGCAGCTGCGGTGATGGCGCTGCGGGTGAGCTATCGCCGAGAATTGTCTCGCCTGGCCCTTTGGGATGCTTCCGCCGCGGCACCGGTGGACGTTGTCCACGAGGTGGCACGATCGCTCTCAGATTTAGCGGGTGCCGCTCTGGAAACAGCGCTAAATATTGCGAGGCTCACCCATGGGTTAGCTGCTGATCGGGTTCCCTTGTCCATTATCGGAATGGGTAAAGCTGGCGCCAGGGAGCTTAACTACCTCAGCGATGTCGATGTTATCTATGTCACCGAGGTGCCCGAGGGGGAAGACCCTGACGTGGTCGTTGCCGGTGCGCACACTCTCGCCCGAGATACGGCCCGCTATCTGACCGAATTCGGGATTGAACCGGGTCTGTGGGAAGTTGACGCAAACCTCAGACCTGAAGGCAAAGATGGCGCTCTGGTGCGCACACTCGAATCCCACCTCTCTTACTATCAGCGCTGGGCCAAAGATTGGGAATTTCAAGCACTCATCAAAGCCCGTCCTTTGGCCGGGGATCAGGACTTGGGCGAGCGTTATCGGGCGGCACTTGATCCACTGATTTGGGAAGCGTCCTCCAGGCCGGGCTTTGTTGAACAGGTTCAACGCATGCGTGAGCGCGTGAGCGCTCATATTCCCTCTCACGAGGTTGATTACCAGATAAAACTGGGCCCCGGTGGCCTTCGCGATATTGAATTTACTATTCAGTTGCTCCAGCTCGTCCACGGGGCAAACGATGACACCGTTCGCGACCTCGACACCCTGGGTGCCCTCGAATCTTTAGCCCGTGCCGGGTATGTGGGCCGGGTGGAAGCTGCCGAGTTTGATCGGTCTTATCGCACGCTTCGTGTCCTAGAGCACCGCATTCAGCTTTCTCAGCTCAAGCGCAGCCACTTGATGCCCCAGGAGGAAGAAGCTATTCGTGTGTTGGCCCGGGCGACCAAGCTGGCTGATAACGCAACGGATCTGGTGACACTGTGGCGGGCCACCCAACGATCAGTGCGCGGCCTGCATGAACGCCTGTTTTATCGACCCTTGCTCTCTGCCGTGGCCGATCTTGATGAGGGTGATGCTGAGCTCACTAGTGAGCAAGCCGAAGCACGTTTGCAGGCATCCGGTTTCACTAATCCCGGCGGGGCCCTGAACCATATTCAGGCCCTCACCCAGGGTGTCTCCCGTCGCGCAGCAATTCAAAAAGCGTTACTCCCGGTGTTGTTGCACTGGCTGGCCGAGGGCACAGACCCTGATGGAGGCTTGCTGGCTTTTCGTAAACTCAGCGACGACCTGGGAGAGAAGTACTGGTTTTTGCGCATGTTGCGAGATTCCTCTGGTGCTGCCCAGCGACTCACTAGTGCCCTTTCCACCAGTGGGTTCGTGGCGAAACTATTTGGTCGAGTCCCTGATGGTGCCGCCTGGTTAGATGATGATGAGGATCTGATCCCCCGCAGTGCGGACTCGCTGCGCGAGGAAGTTATCGCAACCCTCGAGCGTCACAGCAAGGATCAGAACGCGGCTGCGAAAGCGCTACGGGCTATGCGCCGGCGGGAGTTGCTGCGTATTGCACTCTCGTCCATGGTGGGAATTAGCGATATTGGCGCCGTTGGAGCTGCGCTAACGGAGCTAGCAACTGCTTTCCTGGAAGGGATTCTTGCGCTATCAAGAACCCCAGATGATGGCATCGAATTCGCGATAATCGGTATGGGGCGCCTGGGTGGCGCCGAGTTGAGCTTTGGGTCTGATTTAGATGTGCTCTATGTCTATCGCGATTCTGGCGCGGGAGACCAAGCATCCCAGGTGGCTAATACAGTCGTCAAAAAGTTGACCGCGCTGAGCGAAGACGTTTTGTTCCCGCTTGATTTAGACGCAGGCTTGCGTCCTGAGGGCAAAAATGGGCCCTTAGTAAGAAGTTTGGATGCGTTCTCTCAGTACTATCAACGATGGGCATTGGGGTGGGAAGCTCAGGCGCTCCTGCGTGCTGCCCGTCTGGTTGGTGATCGCACTCTTCAGGATGATTTTCTTACGATGGCAGCGACCTATCGATATCCTGCTTCGTTCAGTGACGATCAAGCCCGCGAGATTCGCCGGATTAAGGCCCGCATGGAAGCTGAAAGGCTGCCTCAGGGCGTTGACCCTTCCAGGCACCTGAAGCTAGGCCGTGGTTCCCTCAGCGATGTTGAGTGGGCCATTCAGCTACTCCAATTGCGCCACGGTCACCAATATCCCGATATTCGCACGCCGTCCACACTCGATGCGATGGATCGATGTGTAGAGCACAACCTGCTCGAGCCTGGTGATGCGCAATATCTGCGCGAAGCCTGGTTATTGGCCTCCAGGGTTAGAGCAGCCCTTGCGCTCTATGGGGCATCCTCCACCGATGTCTTACCGATTCATCGCCAAGGCTTAGAAGGCGCGGCTCGACTGATGGGCTATAGCCGTGGGGGAGCGAGCGAGCTTGAAGATACTTATCTCAAAGTAACCAGGCACTCCCGCGCCGTCTTCGAGCGTGTTTTTTATGACAAGAGTGTTTAAAGCACTGATGGGTCCCATCCCACGATAGGACCCATCAGAGTGTGGGAGCGCTTAGACGCCGTAGTACAGTTCGAATTCGAACGGGTGCGGACGCTGCGCCATGGGAGCGATCTCGTGCTCACGCTTGAACTCAACCCATGTTTCGATGAGATCCTTCGTGAAGACACCGCCCGCGAGCAAGAACTCGTGGTCAGCTTCGAGAGCCGCTAGGGCTTCTTCCAGCGAAGCAGGAACCTGAGGGATGGACTTGGCTTCCTCGGGGGGAAGCTCATAAAGGTCCTTATCCACGGGCTCGTGAGGCTCAATCTTGTTCTGGATTCCATCCAAACCAGCCATCATCTGTGCCGCAAAAGCAAGGTAGGGGTTTCCTGAAGCATCCGGTGCGCGGAATTCAATCCGTTTGGCTTTCGGGTTGCTTCCGGTGATGGGAATACGAATCGATGCCGAACGGTTACCGGCGGAGTACACCAGGTTGACCGGTGCTTCGTAGCCCTTGACCAAACGGTGGTAGCTGTTGACGCTGGGGTTAGTGAAGGCCAACAGTGCCGGAGCGTGCTTCAGGATTCCACCGATGTACCAGCGGGCGAGGTCACTCAGTCCGCCATAGCCGGCCTCGTCATAGAACAGTGGCACGCCATCGCTCCAGAGCGACTGGTGAGTGTGCATTCCCGAACCGTTGTCGCCAAAGAGGGGCTTGGGCATGAACGTAGCCGTCTTACCCCACTGCAAAGCAGTGTTCTTGACGATGTACTTGAATTTCAGGAGGTCATCGGCAGCTTTGACCATGGTGTCGAAGCGGTAGTTGATTTCAGCCTGACCGCCGGTCCCGACCTCGTGGTGTGAACGCTCCACGATCAGTCCTGCATCTTCGAGCTTCAAGCAGATGTCATCGCGCAGATCAGCTAAGTGATCGACAGGGCTGACGGGGAAGTAGCCACCCTTGTAGGGGGTCTTGTTGGCGAGGTTGCCGCCTTCTTCCATGCGACCGCTGTTCCAGGCGCCCTCAATGGAGTCAACTTCGTAGAAGCTGCGGTTTTGGCGCACGTCGTAGCGGACATCGTCAAACACGTAGAACTCTGCTTCGGGGGCGAAGAACGCGGTGTCGGCGATCCCGGTAGAGGCGAGGTACTTCTCCGCCTTGTGCGCAACTTGACGCGGGTCCCGACTGTAGATCTCGCCGTTGCGAGGGTTATAGATGTCAAAGAGCATGATCAGGGTGAGCTCATCACGAAACGCGTCCACATAAGAAGTGGTTACATCGGGAATGAGCTGCAGGTCTGATTCGTGGATCTGCTGGAAACCGCGGATGGACGACCCATCGAAGAGCTGGCCAACGGTGAAAAATTCTTCATCGACCGAGTGGGCCGGAATGTTGAAATGCTGCTGCACTCCGGGAAGGTCGGTAAAGCGAATGTCAAGGAACTTGACGTCCTTTTCTTTGATGTACTTCAGTACTTCCGAAGAGTTCTTAAACATGCTCTTCAACTCCTGTGTGTTCGTGGGATTTTTCACCGAGGTTACGGTGCTGACCCCAGAGTACTTTCTCGTCATGTCCCGGTGGTATCGGTTATGTTTCCTGCGTGTTACGGCTGCTTCTAAGCTAGGAGCTATGGTTTCAGCCCAAAGTGACTACTGGCCGGGTAAAAAGTTTGGCCTACCGATATCTGGGCCGCGCTCCACGCCCACTTATTTGCGTCGTGTTGCCGCTCTCGCGATCGACTGGGCTCTCGCGGTGGCCATCTCAATCGCGTTTTTTGACTACAACGGTTTTGCGACCCTCGGCGTCTTCATTGCCCTATGCGCACTCGGGGGTTTGATACTCGCTGGCTCACCGGGGCACCTCATTGCGCGCATCCGCATTGCCCCTATCCGCGGGGGAGCGCTAGGTGTCATCGCCCCGATAGTGAGACCGGTACTGGTGGCCTTAGTGATTCCTGCTCTGATAACCGATGACGATCAGCGTGGACTGCACGACCGGCTGGTGGCTACCATTTTGGTCCTGCGTTAACGAGGTTTAGGCGCGCGTACCTTGCTGGGGTCCATACCCTTAGGAATGGGCAAGGAGTTTCCTCGTTGCAAAGAATTCAAGCGATGCGAGACCGCCAAAACTTCGGCTTTTCGAAGTGTGTGCTTGAACTTACGCAATGCGCTATTAAGTTTGGGCAGAGCGGTCGAGCCTGCATCGGGGCCCACATATACAAAGTGCACGGGGATGTCGGGAACAGCGCGTAACACAGCGCGACGTTCATCCTCGAGCATCTTCTTGGTGCGCGACTTGGGTCCCTCACCGATAAGAACAACACCGGGTTTGCCGACCGCGCGATAGACGGCCTCCTGGGTCCTGGGGTTGACCGCAACTGGGAATTCACTGGCTTGCCAGGCACGTCGCAGAGCGCTTCTCAACACAGCTCCCACAGCACCAGGCTGTCCTGAGATCTTTTCGTAGGCGGTTTTTTCGGCGCGTTGGCCCAGCACGACCAAGGTTAGCAACAAGGCAAGAAGCACACCGGTGGTGATGTAAAGAATCAGGGTGAGAATGCTGCCACTGGCAACGACAAGCGCCAGAGCGACACCAGCACCGATAGGGGCAATGAGTGTCAACAACAACAGCGGAATAAGCGCCTTGTCGGTTTCACGGGTCAGATTAAAGATCTGCCACAGTTGCTTTAGACGACCGGGCTCTTTCGTAACTGCTTGATCATTTTTCGCCATAATTCATTACCCTACGCGTAAGTGGGCGTGCGGCAAATCCGCTAAATCCCTAAGTCGGCGTCGAAAGCTGCCGCTTCCAAACGATCCTTCACCATGGTGAGGAATCGCGCGGCATCAGCACCATCAACAATGCGGTGATCGTAGGAGAGCGCCAAGTAGACCGTGTGGCGAATGGCGATGGAGTCATCACCATTGTGGGTGACCACAACTGGCTTCTTCTGCACGATCCCGGTCCCCAAAATCGCTACCTGAGGCAAGAACACGATCGGGGTATCAAACAGCGCGCCACGAGAACCTGTGTTGGTCACCGTGAAGGTTCCACCAGACAGCTCGTCAGGGCTCAGTTTGTTATCTCTCGTGCGCTGAGCCAGATCAGAAATATCCTGAGAAATCTGGGCCAGGTTCTTATCTCCCGAGTTTTTCAACACCGGGGTGAGAAGGCCACGCTCGGTGTCGACGGCAATCGAGATGTTCTCGGTGGCGGGGTAGATGATGTTCTCTCCATCGACTACGGCGTTGACAATTGGGAACACCCGCAGTGCTTCAGCAGAAGCCTTCACAAAGAAGGGCAAGAAGCTGAGCTTGGTTCCCGTGGCCTGCAGGAACGAATCCTTGACAGCCTGGCGCAACTCGGCAATCTCGGTGACGTCAACTTCGACCACCGAGGTGAGCTGAGCGGAGGCTTGCATGGAGGCCACGGCGCGTTCGGCGATGACCTTGCGCAAACGACTCATGGGAACTGTTGTGCCACGAAGCGCTGAGGCTTCCACTACCGTCGCGGTAGCGGGTGCAGCCGGGGCCACCGTTCCGGTAGATGCTGCGACAACGTCTTCTTTGCGAATACGTCCGCCAACTCCCGTTCCGCTGACTTTTTGCAAATCAACACCGTGGTCGTTGGCAAGCTTGCGCACAATCGGGGTGACATAAGGCATAGCTCGCGAACCTGCTGGTGCACTCACTACAGCAGGCGAGGCTGGCGCCGCAACAGGGGCAGGGGGAGTAGCGAGAGGTGCCGCTGCGGGGGGTGCCACTGCCGGAGGAGCCACAGGCGCTTCGGCTACTGGGGCTGCGACAGGCGCGGCTGGCGTTGTTTCCGGGGCCGCAACAGGTGCTGCGGCTTCAGGTGCTGCTGCTTCAGGAGCGGCGGCTGCCGGTGCAGCGGCCCCACTGCCATCTCCAATGCGAGCCAGAATTGCGCCCACTTCCACTGTTTCGTCTTCTGCGACGAGAATTTCTTCCAGTGTGCCCGCTACGGGGGAGGGGATC
>LIAY01000030.1 GCA_001438965.1 Microbacteriaceae bacterium BACL25 MAG-120322-bin65
CGCAGTGCCGGCGCAAGCGGGGCACCCGTTTCTCGAGCCAGCGACCAAGCCGCACCCACAACGCGCCACGATTGGCTCTGCTCCCTGGTAATCAGCTCAATGGCAGCCGCCAAGGCCACACCGTGATGGGTTTCTAACCCAATCAAGTCAGCAACGTCCCCCTGTTGCGCCTGATGGGCTAATTCATCCCAGGCGCTCACAGGACTCATCCCGGCGCTAATAAACGCTGCCAAATAGTGCAGATCATGATCCGGTTCGCCTGGTTTAGGTGCTGGCCGGTTTGGCAGGAATTTCTTCCACCACCACATCGAGTTCTCCTTCCGTCGTGCGACGCAAATGGCCAAAACTTATTCGCCTCGATTGGCTACCCACTCGCTCGAGATGAACAATCAGATCAAAGGCCCCCACTGCGTGGCGGGCGAAATGCTTCGAGTCAATACCGGCCAGCGCGGCCAGAGAATCAAGTCTTAGGGGTACTTCCTCAACAGAGTGGGCGTGCACTGTGGTCGCCCCACCGCGGTGGCCAGTGTGGAAAGCCTGCACAAGATCGCCGATTTCACCACCTCGACATTCGCCAACGATGAGTCGTGAGGGTTTCATGCGCAGGGCTTCTCGAACTAACCGGGTGAGGGTCACCTCCCCTTTTCCTTCCATGTTTGCTTGGCGACATTCGAGGCTGACTACATGAGGGTGGTCAATCATCAATTCGGCTAAGTCCTCCAACACCACTAATCGCTCGGTGGAGGCGGCATAGGCCATTAGCGCCCCGAGCAGTGTGGTTTTCCCCGATCCCGTTGCCCCCGAAATCAGCAGTGTTTGTTTGGTCTCCACGGCATGAATGAGGCGGGGTATGACAACGTCGGGAAATTCCAAAGACAGCTGATCCAACTGCGGTTTTTGATGACGTTGAATACGAATCGAAATTTCTGGACCCCGGGTCGATATGGGTGAAAGCGCAACATGAACCCGAAGGCCACCACCTAGGTGCACATCAACGAGTGGGTTGGCTTCATCCACGTGGCGACCACCCGCTTCGATTAGTCCTCTGGCAAGATCCGTGGCTGGCGCGTTAGCGATACCAACACCTGACACGGGATAGCTCCCCTCCCCCGTGTCGACAAAGACAACCCCAGAACCGGTGAGAAAAACATCAGTGACGCGGGGATCATCGACAATCTCAGCCAAGGGCCCCAGCTGGTTTCGAATCCCAGCGGTGATACCCCCTGGGGGTTTATCCCGCGCTAACCACAACGGGATATTCAGCGGCGCTTGGGACATAGCTCCCGAGGGTGGCAGAGGTTGCCAGCTTGGCGTTTAAAGCAGCCAACCTCCTGTGGAAAACGAGACGTGACGAGATAGCTCGCCCTGTTCTAGACTGGGACGCATCGGTTCTCGCTTCGCGCCTCCGGGCCGCGCAAACCTGATGAAAACTAAGGATAATGATGTCCAAAGAACAACAAATTGACAGCCTTCTGCACGAAGAACGCCGATTTCCTCCCAGCGCCGAATTTGCTGCGCAGGCTATTGGCCAAGCGTCACTCTATGAGCAGGCGAGTGATGACCGTGAAGGCTTTTGGGCCACACAGTCTCGGGAACTTCTGCACTGGCATAAACCTTTCACCGAGGTTTTGGACTGGTCTAACCCACCGTTTGCAAAATGGTTTGCCGATGGCACGTTGAATGTCGCCTACAACTGTTTAGACCGTCACGTGGCGGCGGGGCTTGGCGACCGAGTCGCTCTGCACTTTGAGGGCGAGCCGGGCGATCGGCGCGATATTACGTATGCGGAACTAACCTCAGAAGTGAAGAAAGCCGCCAATCTTTTGTCAAGTTTGGGCCTCACCCAAGGCGATCGCGTCATTATCTATATGCCGTTGCTGCCGGAGGCGATCATTGCGATGTTGGCCGTGGCACGCCTGGGAGCGATTCACTCGGTCGTCTTTGGCGGATTTAGTGCCGAAAGCCTTCGCGCCCGCATTGACGATGCCGAAGCAAAAATGGTCATCACGGCCGATGGCGGAAACCGTAAAGGGTCTGTATTCCCGCTCAAAGCGGCGGTGGATCAGGCGCTAGCGGATGGAAAAACGTCGGTAGAAAAAGTGTTGGTCGTCCAACGTGGCGGCAACGAGGTTGAGTGGACCAGCGGTCGTGACCTCTGGTGGCATGAAGAAATGACTCCGATGTCGGATGACCATCGCGCGGAAGCTTTCGAAGCAGAAAATCCGCTCTTCATTCTCTATACCTCGGGAACGACGGGTAAACCCAAAGGAATTTTGCACACCTCCGGTGGCTACCTGACTCAGGCAAGCTTTACCCACAAAAATGTTTTTGACCTTCATCCGGAAACGGATGTGTACTGGTGCACAGCCGATATCGGCTGGATCACCGGACACAGCTATGTGGTCTATGGGCCACTGGCTAATGGTGCTACCCAAGTTATTTATGAAGGAACCCCCGATACCCCCCACCCTGGCCGTTGGTGGGAGATTATCGAAAAATACGGGGTGAGCATTTTCTATACAGCCCCCACCGCTATTCGCACGTTCATGAAACTGGGACGAGAGATTCCCCAAAAGTTTGACCTTTCCAGCCTGCGCGTGCTCGGCACGGTGGGTGAGCCCATCAACCCTGAGGCATGGATGTGGTACCGAGAGGTCATTGGTGGTAACACCACCCCGATTGTCGACACCTGGTGGCAAACCGAAACGGGTGCCATCATGATTTCTGCTCTACCGGGGGTGACCTCAACCAAACCAGGTAGCGCTCAGGTTCCTATCCCCGGGATCTGCGTTGATGTGTTGACAGAAGACGGCCAACAGGTGGGACCGGAGGCTGGCGGCCTACTGGTCATTACCGAACCGTGGCCCTCCATGCTCCGGGGTATCTGGCGAGATCCGGAGAGATTCCAGGAAACCTATTGGTCAATGTTTGGGACTCGCTATTTTGCTGGTGATGGCGCTCACTTGGACAAAGACAGCGACGTGTGGCTTTTGGGCCGAGTCGATGATGTGATGAACATTTCAGGTCACCGACTCTCCACCATGGAAATCGAATCAGCCCTCGTGGCTCACCCGATGACCGCCGAGGCTGCGGTGGTGGGAGCACATGATGACACCACAGGACAGGCCGTGGTGGCCTTCGTCATTTTGAAATCTCGCTTCGCGGGAACGCTCAGCGACGAAGAAGTTTCACACCAGTTGCGAGCGTGGGTTGGCGAACAAATTGGTGCCATTGCCAAACCCAAGAGGGTCTTTGTTGTGGCCGAGTTGCCTAAAACGCGATCGGGCAAAATCATGCGGCGCCTGCTGCGCGATATTGCTGAGGGTCGCGACGTGGGAGACACCACAACGCTGATGGACGCTTCCGTAATTCGCACCATCAGCGATTCGGTCAACGAATAGCGGGAAGTAGCTAGCTAGAAAACTCCAGAATCAACTCCACCTCAACCGGAGCGTCTAAGGGGAGAACTGCAACCCCTACGGCAGCTCTGGCGTGAGCGCCCAGGTCACCAAATACTTCACCCAGGAATTCCGAGGCGCCATTAAGCACCTGAGGCTGACCAATGAAATCGGGCATAGACGCCACAAAACCGTTCACCTTAACAACACGGGTAACCCGATCGAGCGAGCCCAGCACGCTCTTAGCGGCAGCGAGCGCATTGAGTGCGCAAATCCTGGCCAAATCGGCGGCCTCGGAAACGGAAACCTCCCGACCAACCTTGCCGGTAGCGACCAGTGCGCCATCAACAAAAGGCAGTTGACCGGCGGTGAAAAGCAGGTTCCCGGTCATCATCGCGGGAACATACGCGGCCACGGGGGTGGCAACACCGGGCAAGGTAATACCCAGCTCACTCAAACGTGCGTCAATGTGTCCCATTAGGAGTCCTCTTTCGGTCGTTTAAAGTAGGCAACGAGACCGCCTTCGGGTCCTGTCACAATCTGAACTAGTTCCCAACCCTGACTGCCCCAATTATTCAAGATGGCAGTCGAGTTGTGAATGATCAGCGGAGTGGTGATGTATTCCCAGCTCGTCATCGTATTACCTCGTTTCACCGCAATCATAGAGAACCATCGCGTAACCTGGAGCCTATGTCTGATTCCAATCGTCGTCCACGTGGCTTCTTCCCGGCACTCACCGGGATTGTCGGTTTTGGTGCACTCGCTGGGGTGATGGTGACCGCCATGATTTCTCCCGCGCTAGCCGTAACCAGTGTTGGCGCCAACACCGCCATTGGTGTTTTCGAGGCCTTACCCGAATTCATCGAATTGGGTGAGCAGGCTCAAAAGAACACCCTGTGGGCGCAAAACACCTCCGACACCGCCGATGGCTATACAACCTTTGCTGAGGTCTATTGGCAAGACCGCGAAGAAGTTGCACTGGATGACATGTCGCCCTTTCTCGCGGCCGCCGCGATAGCAGGTGAAGACCGACGCTTTTACGACCACACCGGTGTCGATGTTAACTCCATTTTGCGCGCGAGCATTGGCAACGTTTTCTCTCGCGGCATCGAAAGTGGTGCGTCCACGCTCACCATGCAGTTGGTGAAAAACACGTACATTCAGCGCTCGCAATATCTGCCCACAGAAGAGGAGCGCCAGGCAGCTTACGCGGATGCGATTGAAACAAGTTTTAGTCGCAAACTCAATGAGATGAAGCTCGCCATTGGGCTCGAAAAGCTTTACACCAAGGATGAGATTCTTGAGGCGTACCTCAACATCACCGGTTTTGGCGGCAACACCTATGGTGTTCAAGCGGCAGCCCAAATGTATTTTGGTAAAACGGCAAAGAATCTTTCCGCTGCGCAAGCCGCCAGTTTGATGGCCATCGTTCAATACCCCACCACCAGGAACCTTTCTGATCCGGCCAACTATGGCGCTAATCAGGAACGGCGTGACATTATTCTTGCGGCCATGCTCGCCGAGGATTACCTCACCCGAGCTCAATACGACCAGGCCATTGCGACCACAGTTGATTCGTCGTTTGTCACCATTTCACCCCCCACCGCCGGTTGTTTGGCGGCGGACACCTACGCCAAGTTCTTTTGTGACTTCGTCATTAAGAACGTAGAAAACTTTGACAGCTTGGGTGCGACCCCTGAGGAACGCAATCAGCGTTGGCGTCAAGGTGGACTTGATGTCTACACCACGTTGAACATGTCTTTACAGACCACCGCTCAAGACCGCGTGTGGGAACTCGTGCCCAACGATGAAGAACGCTTTGATTTGGGCTCGGCCACCACCAGTGTCGAAGTGGGGACTGGTCGAGTGCTCACCATGGCGCAGAACAAAATCTTTGATGACTCCGAAGAGGGTGGTGGAATTTCTACCACCGCCGTGAACTTCAATACCGATCGCCAATATGGCGGATCCAGTGGTTTCCAGGTTGGCTCTACCTACAAGATTTTTGCTCTTATTGCCTGGCTGCAACGCGGTTATGGTCTCAACGAAGTTGTTGATGCTTCCCGGATGGAATTAGAGCAAGCAGAATTCTTGGACACCTGTGGCGATGGCGGTGGACCCTGGGGTGGACTCTGGGAGTTCAAAAACTCAGGTGACCTCCTAATCCCCGTTGCCACGGTATTTGAAGCCACAGTGCGCTCCATTAACTCCGCTTACGCCTCGATAGCTGAACAGCTCGATCAGTGCGAAATTCGGGCTGCGGCAGAATCTATGTTCGTTCACCGTGCCGATAACAGCACCCTCCAAACTAACCCTGCAGCAGTGCTGGGGACTAACGAGATTGCGCCTTTGACTATGGCCGGGGCATTCGGTGGAATCGCTAATGGAGGTGTGGTCTGCGAGCCCATCGTCATCGATCGTTTTGTCACCGCAGATGGTGTCACCATCCTCGGTCAAGAACCAAAATGTCGCCAGGGCATCACCCCTGATGTTGCCGCGGCCGCCGCCGCACCAATGCGATCAGTCATTACCGGTGGAACAGGATCGCGTTCTAATCCAGGCGGCACGGTCCCCGTGATCGGCAAGACGGGTACCACGGACTCCCAGGTGCAAACCTGGATCGTAGGGTCTAGCACTAACGTTGCCACCGCCGTGTGGGTTGGAAACATTCTCGGTGACTACCGAATGAGGGACTACCGCAATGGCACAGTGCTTCGCCACGATATATGGCGCATCATCATGCAGGATGCGAACGAGCAATATGGCGGAGAATCCTTCCCCGCAGCGCCCGATCGCCTACTGCGCGGGAGTGGAATCGAATTGCCCAACATCACGGGGCTGACAATCGATGAAGCAACCCAGCTGCTGGAGAGCCTCGGCCTCAAACTCGAGGTCACCGTGGGGATAGGTGTGGGACGCGTTATCTTCTATGAACCCGCCGCTGGCACCTACCTTGCTCGCGGCATGACCGTGCGGGTAACTTCGGGCGACGGCGGGGAAAGTACGGGTAACGCCATTGTTCCTAACCTGGTTGGTTTATCCGTTGCGGCGGCAAACGTGACGCTTGATGCCCAAAATATGACGGGTCCACGGGCCTATTCGTGTGGTGAGGGAAGCGTTAACGCCGACCCCTCCAGCGGAACGGTTGTCAGCCAAAGCATTGGCGCTGGCGGACAAGTATGGAACTACGTGGGGCTCCAAATGGAGGTCGCCTGTGGGGTAAACCCGGTTAGCTCAGACGAGCCCGTACTGGACTAATGACAAAAAAGTCCATCGCGGCACTCACCAGCCTGACAGCAGTCGCTGGAGGCGTGGCGGCATGGGGAGTATTAGTCGAGCGCACAAACTTTAGGCTCCGACGTGAGATTCTCCCCATCCTTGATGCAGGTTCTGACCCGATCAAGGTTTTGCACTTGAGTGATCTCCACATGGCACCCTGGCATACCAGTGCGATTTCGTGGATTCGCGAACTAGCAGCGCTCGAGCCGGACCTGGTTGTAGGTACCGGTGACTTCCTCGGTCACCGCGATGGGTTATCGGCTCTCACCGAGGCGCTGATGCCCTTAGCGGGGATCCCTGGGGTGGTAACCCACGGATCAAATGACCGCGTGGCTCCCCGCTGGAAAAACCCTCTGGCCTATCTCCTGGGACCCTCAGTTCCTGGACCACACCAGAATGAGTTACTAGATTTTGCTGGTCTTAGTCGCCTCTATAGCGAGACTTTGGGGTGGCGCGATATTGACAACGGCGCCACCCGAATGCGCATCAATAATTCGACCCTGGATTTTGTGGGCGTCGGAGATGCCCACGATCACCTAGATGAGCTAGGTAGTCTCCCCAGCCTGCTCGAGCAGCTCCGCGAAGGCGAAGATAGTTCCCAGGAGCGCGCTCACCACTCCATTACCACCGTCGGCGTGACCCATGCGCCGTATCAAAGAGTTCTCGATGCCTTTGTCACCAATGGCTGCGACGCGATTTTTGCCGGTCACACCCATGGGGGTCAGGTCTGCCTGCCTGGTGGCCGCGCACTCACCACTAATTGTGATCTCCCCACTGCCCAAGCGTCGGGCCTCGGCCTGTGGGCTCATGCCACCCGCTCCAGCTACCTGGAAGTATCGGCCGGTTTGGGAACCAGTATCTATGCTCCGGTGAGGCTCTTCTGCCCCCCAGAAGCGGTCCTGGTCACGTTGGTGGGCGACGATATCAGCTACGCTTAGGCCTTGCACGGCAGCTTTAGACACATCGCGGGGTGTGGCGCAGCTTGGTAGCGCGCGTCGTTCGGGACGACGAGGTCGCAGGTTCAATTCCTGTCACCCCGACCAATCTCCCACTCTCTAGCGGCATAGTCCGCCCTGGGGGGTGTCGTAAGGCCGAGCGATGATTTGCTGGTCCAAGTTCGCTAGCGATTAAGTTGGTGGTTACGCTGGAAATGGCCGGGGTGCTTAACCTCAGCTGAAATCGGGGTCTGGACCTTCTATAGTGTGCAATTCGGCGGGCGGTGGGTAGCCACTGGCCAGTCTGCCGCCGCTTTCATCTAGGTAACATTTCCCGCACAAAGATTCGTAGGTGACATCGACACCATCGATGGCAACTTGGGCGCCATCAAATACAAAGGTGCCATTAATTTTTCTGGCGTTGAAAATTGCTTTACTACCGCAACGACAAATGGTTTTGAGCTCTTCCAAGGAGTGCGCAATTTCTAATAAACGGCGGGAACCAGGAAAAGCAACCGTTTGAAAGTCCGTACGAATTCCATAGGCCAGCACCGGAAGACCCCGCCTAATGGCCACCACAAGAAGGTCCTCGACTTGTCGAGGAGATAAGAACTGGGACTCGTCCACGAGAACACAGGCGATGGGCTGCCCGTGTTCTTTGAGGACCCGTTGCACCTCGCGGTCCACTAAATCCACCACATTCGTTGTGGGTTCAATAACCGCATCAACTTCGCGCGCTACCCCTAAACGAGAAACAATGGTGCGATCGCCTTTGGTATCCACCATAGGTTTTGCCAACATGACGCGTTGTCCACGCTCTTCATAGTTGTAGGCAGCCTGGAGTAACGCGGTGGATTTCCCCGAATTCATTGCTCCGTATCGAAAATACAACTTAGCCATGGCGTGCAAGCTCCCTCTGTGCAATATCAACCACATTACTCAGTAGCATCGCCCGGGTCATGGGTCCCACCCCTCCCGGGTTAGGCGAAACATAGCCCGCCACATCCCAGACATCAGCACCGACATCGCCGACGACCACAAATTTGCCCTCGACTTCTTGCCTACTGACCCCGACATCCAGCACGATTGCTCCGGGCTTAATCATCTCGGCCCTCACGATGCCATGGACACCAGCAGCAGCCACCACAACATCGGCCATAGCGAGATGTGCGGCCAGGCCCACCGTCTTGGTGTGGGTGAGAGTCACCGTGGCATCAATGCCCCGCCGGGTGAGCAGAGCCCCAATAGGACGCCCCACGGTCACGCCACGTCCAATAACAACAACGTGTTTGCCCTCCCACGAAAGTCCGTGACGCAGAACTAGCTCCACAATTCCTTGCGGCGTGCAGGGCAGTGGAAAATCAATCTCGCCCTCCACCCGGTTAACTAATCTCCCCAGATTGACCGGGTGTAAGCCATCAGCATCTTTGATGGGGTCAATACGCTCTAAAACCACCGAAGTGTCAATCTGGTCAGGCAGTGGGAGCTGCACGATGTAACCGGTCACAGCAGGATTGTTGTTAAACGAGTCAATCGCGGCCAAAACTTCGCTCTCGCTAGCAGTGGCGGGTAAATCAATCCGGTGAGATTCGATGCCAACTTCAGCGCAGTCACGATGTTTGCCCGCTACATACCATTGTGAGCCTGGGTCATCCCCAACTAGCACAGTGCCAAGGCCCGGGGTCACTCCCTGTCCCAGCAGAACCTTAACCCGAGTGGCAACCTCGGCTTTGATCGCCGCCGCGCTCGCTACGCCATCTAAACGCTGTGCAACCACGAGGGGTCCCTTAGCCAAGTTCTGGATACAGAGGCCAGGCAGCAGCCAAGGTCTCGACGCGTTTTTGCAACCCTGCCACATCAGGTTTTGGCATCAGGGTCTGGGCAATAATGTCGGCTACTTCGCTAAATTGCTCATCACCAAATCCTCGGGTGGCCAATGCTGGGGTGCCAATGCGAACACCAGAGGTGACCATCGGCGGCCTAGGGTCAAAGGGAACAGCGTTGCGATTGACCGTAATGCCCACGGTGTGGAGAAGGTCTTCTGCCTGCTGGCCATCCAACGGCGAATTCCTCAAATCAACCAGGGCTAGGTGAACATCAGTCCCACCGGTAAGAGCTTCTGCACCTGCAGCGCGGGAGTCCTCGGCCATCAGTCGATCGGTGATGAGTCTCGCTCCACGAATTGTGCGCTCCTGGCGCTCAACAAATTCGGGCTCCATGGCCAATTTGAAGGCCACCGCTTTAGCCGCAATCACATGCATGAGTGGGCCTCCCTGCTGACCGGGGAAGACTGCCGAGTTAAGTTTTTTGGCGAGCGACTCATCGCGGCTGAGAATCAGGCCGGAACGTGGACCACCGAGAGTCTTGTGCACGGTGGTCGAGACCACATCGGCGTGAGGCAGCGGGGAGGGATGCAAACCGGCAGCAACCAAACCTGCAAAATGCGCCATGTCCACCCAAAGGCGTGCTCCCACCTCATCGGCAATGGCTCTAAAAGCTTCAAAATCTAGGTGGCGGGTATAGGCGGACCATCCCGCAATGAGGACCGTGGGCTTGTGCGCGAGCGCGGCGTCTCGCACCTTGTCCATGTCGATCAAGAAGGTGGTGGGGTCCACCTCATAGGCGGCAGCGTTATAGACCTTGCCTGAGAAATTGAGGCGCATACCGTGAGTGAGGTGGCCACCATGAGCAAGATCCAGTCCCAAAATGTTGTCCCCAGGCTGGGCGAGAGCGTGCAATACCGCGGCGCTAGCGCTAGCACCCGAGTGGGGCTGCACATTCGCATAGGCAGCACCGAAAAGTTTCTTCGCCCGATCGATGGCCAAGTTTTCGGCGATATCGACAAATTCGCAACCGCCGTAGTAGCGCTTACCGGGGTACCCTTCGGCGTATTTGTTGGTCAAAACGCTCCCCTGAGCCTCCAAAACAGCGTGGGGTGCAAAGTTCTCACTGGCAATCATTTCCAGCGTCGAACGCTGACGATGAAGTTCTTGATCGAGTACTGCCTGGATCTCAGGATCCACGACGGCAAGCGTTTCGCTAAATGAGTTGGTGGGGTTCACGGGATTCTCCCTCTAGTTTCGTAGGTGGTGAGGTTCTCGTGGTGGCCCAGGCGCACGACCCACACGCTAGCTACGCTCCCCGATGGTGATCCATCATTGCGCCAGTTGCGTGAGATAAGTCTAGCCTCCAGGAATGTGGAAGGCCCGGGCGACCCTCAACCAGTGCCTAAGCTAGAGGGGTGGTAGAAGTCCCCTCGCATTTCATCGTCACGCTCGTGTGTGAAGACAAACCAGGTATTGTGCATGCCATTAGTGGCGCCATCGTGGCGGCCAAAGGAAACATCACCGAGTCTCAACAATTCTCCAGCGATGACACGGGTCGTTTCTTTATGCGCCTCCAAGTGGAGACACCAGCGGGCTATCACGATTTTCTCCAAGCGCTCCAGCCCACCATCGCGCGCTATGTGATGAGTGCCGAAATCAACACGGTGAGTCGACCGCTTCGAACCCTGGTTTTAGGCTCGAGCGCGGGTCACTGCCTCAGTGATCTTTTGGTTCGCCAGCGCGATCGCCACATTAACATTGAGATTCCTCTGGTGATG
>LIAY01000031.1 GCA_001438965.1 Microbacteriaceae bacterium BACL25 MAG-120322-bin65
CTTGAATCAGGTCTTCACGGGCGCTGGACACCTGGTTAGTCTACTGGCGGGTCATAAGGTGGGTTCATGAGAATCGCAACCTGGAACGTTAATTCGATTCGCACCAGGAAAGCGCTCGTCGTAGATTTCCTGCATCAGCTCGACGTAGACGTTGTGGCGATGCAGGAAACAAAATGTCGCGATGACCAATTCCCTTTTGACGAGTTTGACGCTGCCGGCTACGAAGTGGCCCACTTTGGACTTAATCAGTGGAATGGCGTAGCTATTGCCTCTCGGTTAGGCCTTTCCAACATTGAGCAAGGGTTTCCCGGTATGCCCGGGTTTTCTAAAACTGGTGAGCTCCCACCGCCGCTGGAAGCCAGGGCAATCTCTGCCACTATCGAGGGCATTCGAGTGTGTTCTGTCTATGTTCCCAATGGCCGAGGTCTTGATGACCCCCACTTTTCTTACAAACTTTCGTGGCTAGATCACTTGGGCCAAGCCTTTAGGGACTATGCCCAAAGTCCTCATGCGCTGCCTTTTGCCATCGCCGGGGATTTCAACGTAGCTCCTGTGGACTCTGACGTTGGGGACACGGCTTTCTTGCAACCGGGGACAACACACACCTCCGAGGCTGAAAGAAAAACTCTCGCACAGTTTGAGACAACCGCCGGGGTCGCTGACGTGGTGAGGCCTTTGCAGCCCGAGGGTTACACCTTCTGGGATTACAAACAAGGAAAATTTGCCAAAGACGAGGGCCTTCGAATCGACTTCATCTATGGCTCTCCCTCTTTTGTTGAACTAGTCGAGGGTGGATTTATTCACCGCGATGCCCGAAAAGGTGAAAGCCCCAGCGATCACGTCCCCGTCATTGTTGATCTAGCTAGCGAGGATGAGGACGACCGTCCCATGATCTTCTAGCGACTGGTCTAGACGGGCGCTAACAAGAAGGCCACCAGCAACATGGCCGGTAGCGTCAACGCAACTTTTGTGCGCCTAAACCGCCATATTCGGCAAAAAGTAGCGCGAAACGCACCCATAAGCCGCGAGACGTCGACTTACACTGTGGCAAGGCTCACCCAAACGAAGGAGCTACCCATGGCAACCACGCTGCTCAATCTGGCTCCAAGCGCTGAGCGCTTGCGCACTTCCCCAGCATGGATCACCATCAAAAATTCTGCCCACATCCTGCAAGCGCTGCAGGCCTCAGATGGCAGTATTCCCCGGCGCGGTGACCACGCTCGGGCCAGAAAAGCCAGTGAGGAAATCGTCGCAGCCTTGCGTGAGCTGGCTCCCCAGGTCCCCCACGATGCGGATTATCTGCTCGCCTGCGCTGCCGACTTTCTGGCCTGGTCTCAGGGTGGTTTCGAGGTTCCTGATTTCTATGATTCCCTCGTTGCCTTTCATCCTGAAACACACCGCATCAATGGCACCCTCCATGTGGTCGTGTTTCCCATGTACACGCAGAATGGCTCGACTAATCGGCTTTGCGAGGCACTACTGTGTGAAATCATTTGGCCCGATTTTGTTGCTTCGCTAGAACAAAAGACCTATAGCAACCCCATGTTCATCCCGGTTCGCTTTATTGACTTCACCGCCGGATACGACACCAATTCCGCCGTACTATTTCCAGAATCGGTGGCCATCACAGCAAGAGTTGATCCTGGTGGACCCGCTGATGGACCGGCTGTTCTGCCGGCCTTCACCTGGGGCGGGATTTTTGCCGATCGCGAAGCTGCCCGTTTTCGACTAGTTGTCGAGGCCGCCGTAGCAGTTACCAAGCTGGAGCTTCCCGCCCAGGCGAGGGATTTGCTACTAGATCAACATCTCGCTGAGGAAACATTTGTGATGTGGGATTTGATTCACGACCGCACTCACATGCGTGGGGATCTACCTTTTGACCCTTTCATGATCAAACAACGCATGCCTTTCTACCTCTACGGGTTGGAAGAGTTGCGCTGCGACCTCACCGCTTTTCGGGAGGCCGTGGCGCTGCAAGGGGATAAGAAAGCCTCTGCGGTTGTGAAAAAACACGCCGCGACCGTGCAGTACGCCATCGTCTTTGATCGTATTTTCCGTTTTCCTCTCACCGGTTCCAGGATTCGAAATTACGACAGCGTCGCCGGCCAACTGTTATTCGCCTGGCTCCACCAAAAACGGGTACTGCACTGGCGAGACACCACTCTCACCATCGACTGGGCGGAGCTCCCCGCCACTGTGGTGGAACTATCTGATCGGATCAATGAGCTGTATTGGGCGAGCATCGATCGGCCAAAAATCGTTCACTGGTTATCTGCCCATGCTTTGGTATCCGAGGTCCTCGCCCCTCATCCCGCATCACGTTTTCTCGCCCAAGACCTACCCCTGCTAGGGACACCTTCACAACTCACCGACGCGGTGATGGATGATGAGTTTCCGCTTTCGATGTTCTATGAAGCTCTCGGTAAGAAGCTCTCACCCGTCATTGCCGCCACCAGTGGCATAACCGGAGAGTCCTCCATCCGGTCGGGCTTGGGCTAAGAAACTGGGAGGATGGTGGCGTGAGAATACATGACCCCAAGTGGCGAGGTTTTGCTAGCGATAACTACTCCGGTGTGCACCCAGAAGTACTCGAAGCCTTGGCGCAGGCGAATGAAGGCCACCAAATTGCGTACGGCGGGGATGACTACACAGCTGCCCTGACCAAGACCATCAAAACCCACTTTGGCTCACAAGCAGAAGTCTTTCCCGTGTTCAACGGCACCGGGGCAAATGTCACGGCGCTGACATCGATGATGCCGCGCTGGGGTGCCGTGATTTGCAGCACTATGGCCCATATTCATACTGACGAAGGTGGAGCTCCCGAGCGAGTCAGCGGTCTTAAGCTCTTCACGGTCGCCCATGAAGGTGGCAAGCTCACCCCCGAGATTGTGGCCACCCAGGCCTATGGCTTTGGGGATGAACACCGCGCCCAACCCATGGTTGTTTCCATCACTCAAAGCACTGAAGTGGGCACGGTCTACACGGCAGCGGAAGTGCGAGAACTAGCCGACTACGTTCATAGCCAAAACATGCTTCTTCACATGGATGGCGCCCGATTGTGGAATGCCGCAGCAAGCCTCGGGGTGCCTTTCGCCGATTTCACCACCAAGGCTGGAGTGGACGTACTGAGCTTGGGGGGAACAAAGAATGGCCTCCTAGGCGCCGAAGCCGTTGTCGTGTTGAGCCCAGAAGCATCCGAGGGTCTGATCTATTTGCGCAAACTCAATATGCAACTGCCCAGCAAGATGCGTTTTGTGAGCGCTCAGCTCCTGGCGCTATTCGAGGATTCACTGGGAATCCGATCCGCCCAACACGCCAACTCCATGGCCAGTTTGCTCAGAAGTTCCTTAGAAGCACGCATCGCAAACGGCTCGATCAAGAATCTTGAATTTAGCTACCCCACACAATCCAACGGGGTTTTTGCCCTCATCGATTTAGAGGTGGCAAATCGGCTGCGTCAAAAGGTTCGCTTCTATGACTGGGATCAGGCACGCGGCGAAGTTCGCTGGATGTGCTCGTTTGACACTACCCAAGCGGACATTGAAGGCTTCGTTGATCTAATCGAAGCCGAGCTTCAGGGATAAGAAACGCTGCCGCTGACAAAATCAGAGAGCGGCTTACGGACCCGAGGCTTAGCTTCCCGCTCGCGCAGACGTTCTGAGAGCTCCGCGGGATCACCGAGAGTTCCCACCACGAAAAGGGTGACAACAGCGTGGTGGTCATCCAGGCCCAATGACCCGTGCAGCGCAGTGGCATCAAAACCACCCATCTGATGAACAACCAGACCATTGGCGCTGGCTTGAACACTAAAGTGGGCCACTGCTTGCCCTAGGTCATAGAGCGCGTGGGAGAGAGCTTCGCCCTCGTCATTGTGGGTGCGAGCGATGCTTGCCACGACCGCGCTGGCGTTAACGGCCCACACCGAGTTGCCCGGGTTCATCGAATCAGTCAGCATGGTGAACACGTCATCGCCCCTGAAGCCGACCACAAATGACCATGGTTGGCTGTTTCCGGATGAGGCTGACCAACGGGCCGCCTCAAAGGCGGGGCCGAGCAAATCCTGATTCAACTCTGCGGTAGTCGAAAAAGCACGGGGGCTCCAACGCGCTGCCAGCGCCGGATCAATCTCATAGGTGTGCTCTGTGGTTGGCTCGGACATGTGTTCCTTATCCTTCAGTTGTGCTCAATAGAGGCTCGGAGTAGATAACCAAGAGTTGACCTGTGTTATTCCCGGTTTCCACAATTAATCTGTCCCGCTCGGGTCATCGCGATTACTCCACTGAAAATGGTGCCACAGTGAGGCCTGACTTGTCGTCTGCAAGATCAACCTTGACGGTGTCGCCATCGTGGATTTCTCCGCCAAGGAGTGCCCGTGCCAGTCGATCGTCGATTTCTTTTTGCATCAGCCGGCGAAGTGGCCGTGCACCATAGACAGGGTCATAACCGTGTTCGGAAAGCCACAAGCGGGCCGCCGGTGTGACGGCAAGTTCCAGTCGTCGCTCGCCTAGACGGCGCTGAAGACGATCTACCGTGATTTCCACAATCTGGCCTAAATCTTCGCTGGTGAGGGTCTGGAACACAACGATGTCATCGAGTCGGTTAATGAATTCAGGCTTGAACGCCTTGCGCACTTCGTCATGGACCGAGGCGACTTTTTCATCCCACGAGAGGGTCTCGTCCATCAAATAACTGGAGCCCAAGTTGGAGGTCAAAATGAGAATGGTGTTTCTAAAGTCGACCGTGCGACCTTGACCATCGGTGAGGCGGCCATCGTCAAAGACTTGCAAAAGCAGGTCGAAAACTTCAGAGTGAGCTTTTTCTACTTCGTCAAAAAGAATGACCGAATAGGGACGGCGGCGAACCGCTTCAGTCAATTGACCGCCTTGCTCGTAGCCCACGTATCCGGGAGGCGCACCGATCAGTCGCGAGACCGAGAACTTCTCCCCGTATTCACTCATATCAATGCGCACTAGTGCTTTTTCATCATCAAAAAGATAATCAGCTAACGCCTTGGCCAACTCGGTCTTACCGACACCGGTGGGGCCTAAAAACAAGAAGGAACCCGTGGGGCGACCAGGGTCACTAAGACCAGCACGAGTTCTGCGCACAGCCTCAGAAACAGCAGCAACGGCAGGCTTTTGCCCCACCAACCTCCTGGCAAGTTCCACCTCAAGGTAGAGCAGGCGTTCGCTTTCACCCCGGGTCAACTTATCGACCGGAATGCCCGTCCAGGCAGCGACTACCGCAGCGATGTCATCATCGGTGACTTGATCATTGACCATGCGGTCCTCGGTGGGCTCAGTGTTTTCAGCCAAGGTGATGGATTCCTCAATACCGGGAATCACCTCATAGTTAAGCTTCGAGGCCTCCTGGTAGTTTCCTTCACGCATGGCGCGATCTAGCTCAATACGTGCATCGTTGAGCTTGGTCTTAAGTTCACCCACATCTTGCAAGGAAGCTTTTTCGCTCGCCCAGCGCTCCTGCAACGTTGCGAGCTCTTTTTCTTTGACCCCTAAGTCTTCGCGAAGTTTTGTGAGACGCTCCTTTGAGGCATCATCTTTTTCCTTCTTCAGAGCCAGTTTCTCAATGCGTAAGCGATCGACAACCCTTCGCAGTTCATCAATCTCCACAGGCGAAGACTCAATTTCCATCTTCAACCGGCTCGCCGCTTCATCGACGAGGTCGATCGCCTTATCGGGCAGCTGCCGAGAGGTGATGTATCGATTCGACAAGGTGGCAGCAGCCACCAGGGCACTATCGGCAATGACTACTTTGTGGTGGGCTTCATAGCGCTCTTTTAGTCCGCGCAAAATAGCGACCGTGTCTTCCACGCTGGGTTCCCCGACAAACACTTGCTGGAATCGACGCTCCAAAGCAGCATCTTTTTCGATGTATTGGCGATATTCATCCAGGGTGGTGGCGCCAATCAAGCGCAACTCACCCCGAGCCAGCATCGGCTTGAGCATGTTGGACGCAGCCACGGAGCCTTCCCCGCCACCGGCGCCCGTAAGGGTATGAAGTTCGTCAACAAAGGTGATGATTTCACCCTCTGCGTCGTTGATTTCTTTCAACACCGCTTTTAGTCGTTCTTCGAACTCACCGCGATACTTAGCCCCGGCAACGAGAGCTGCAAGATCCAAGGAAATCAGCTGCTTACCTTTGAGCGAATCAGCGACGTCACCGGCGACAATACGCTGGGCGAGGCCCTCGACCACGGCGGTCTTTCCCACACCGGGTTCACCAATAAGCACAGGGTTGTTTTTTGTTCGCCTAGTCAAAACCTGGGACACTCGACGAATTTCAGCGTCGCGCCCAATCACGGGGTCGAGCTTTCCTTCTCTGGCGATATCGGTCAGATTGAGACCATATTGCTCGAGAGCACTTTTTTGCTCCTTTTGTTGCGCACCGGGATTGCCCATAGTCGCTCTTCCCTTATTTCTCTATTTTCATCGTGGGGGGCAGGGCCCATCTCAACGGGTTCCACACCACCACTTGATTAGATTTCCTGGCCCGCTGACCCGCCCGAAGAGGAATGACATCCCCTTGCGTACCAGCAGCGAATACTCGATTACCAGATCTGGTCAACATCTCATCGGCAAGAGCGCTCTCGAGGTCTCTCACTCGTGTGCTTAATCGCTGTACTTCACTCTCGAGCTCCAAAATCCTTCGAATACCCTCCAAGTTGAGACCTTGGGAGCTGAGGTTTTGGATTTCTCGAAGCTGCACCACATCTTTCAAGCAATAACGCCGGGTTTTACCCGCAGTTCTTGTTGGACTAACCAAGCCCAGTCGGTCATATTGGCGAAGGGTTTGAGGGTGCATACCGGCTAATTCCGCAGCAGCGGTAATAGAAAAGAGAGGGGTGAGCTCATCCATGTTCATTGCCTACCCCTTTGCCCTCTTTAGCAGTTCCTCCCGCGGATTATCCTTGGGGAGGGCCGCCATCAATTTCTCCAGGTGCCCTTTGGCCGCGCCAGAGAGGTGGGAGGGAACCGCAACGGTGAGCTCGACAAGGAGATCACCGAGAGCAGATCCACCACGGACCCCATGTCCTTTGACCCGCAAAACTTTGCCACTGGGGGTTCCAGCGGGAATCTTCACCTTGACAACCTCGCCGTCGATTGTGGGAACTTCCACGGTGGCACCTAAAGCTGCCTCACCAAAGGTGATGGGCACCTCGATGCGCAAGTTATCACCGTCGCGTCCATAAATTTGGTGCTTAGGAACTCCCACCGTGATGATCACATCACCAGGTCGTCCCCCATCGGGGCTGGGGTGACCTTTGCCTCGAAGGCGCACTTTTTGGCCATCTTTCACACCGGCAGGGACGCGAGCAGTAATTTTCTTACCGCCTGGTCCTTCCATGCTCACTTCGGTCCCAGCTAACGCTATTTTCAAATCCAGCGTCACCCGGGAAATCACATCACGGCCCTTTGTTGGCTCGCGCTGAGCGCCAAAGCCACCACCGCCGAAAAGTCCGGAAAAGAGGTCGCCATAATCGCCGCCTTGGCCGCTCCTGGGCATTCCTGAACCGGGAGCTCCAAACCTGCCGCCAAAAACGTCCTCAAAACCGCCTTGGCCACCACCGGAGCGGAACCGAGGTCCGCCAGCTTGCATGGTGCGAATCTGGTCATATTCAGCGCGCTGGGTCGTATCGGAGAGCACAGAATAGGCTTCGGAAATCTCCTTGAACCGAGCTTCGGCACCCGGGTCATCCGGGTTAGAGTCTGGGTGGAATTTTCTAGCAAGCCCGCGATAGGACTTCTTTAGTTCTGCCTCGGATGCATCTTTCGAAACACCCAAAGTGGCATAAAAATCTTTTTCTAACCAGTCTTGACTCGCCATCACGCCACCCCCTTTGTCTTATTCGTCGGCAGGAACCGAAACGGCAACCCTGGCTGGTCGCAGTAGACGCTCACCGAGGGTGTAACCACCTTCAATAACTTCTGCGACGGTCTCGCTCGTGGCCTCCGCACTAGGCAGTCTCACCATGGCTTCATGACGGCTGGGGTCAAATGGCTCCCCAACCTCTCCCACCGGGGTAACCCCGTAGCGCTCGAAACCAGAGCGCAGTTTCTGCGCGACCATTTCCATCGGCGTGCCCACCAAATCGCCGTGCGATTCGGCTCGATCCAGGTCGTCCATGGCGGGAAGCATGGCACGCAATACCTCGGCTACGACCACTTCACGATTTGCCGCCCGATCGCGTTCCACGCGGGTCCTGAAATTAGCCAACTCAGCCTCAGCCCTCGCCGCACGGTCACGATACTCCGCAACCAAATCGCGCTCGGCTTCTGCCAGTAAGGCAATGTCCTCTTCAGAGATGTCCTCGCCTGAGGCAGCCGCAGCTGCCTCAGGTCGGAGTTCACCCGTTTCGGGGTCAATGCGTCGCTTGTCTGTGACTAAGGGCTCAGTGTTTTCTTCATCCTCTGCAGGATTCTGCTTCGGTGATTTCGACATGGCTACTTCTTCTTCTTTCCAGCGGTGTCATCACTGGAGCCTGAATCGGAGTCATCTGCGTCGTCTTCCACGACCTCAGCATCAACAATGTCCTCATCCTCGGCTTCAGTAGCGCCCTCTTCGCCTGCTTGCGCATCAGGCTCTGCCTGGTAGAGAGCTTCGCCCAGTTTTGTCTGGCTTGCACTCAAAGCTTCGACCGCTTTCTTAATGGCCCTCTCATCCTCAGCGGCAAGCGCTGACTTAAGAGAGTCCACATCCGCTTGCACTTCAGACTTGACGTCATCCGGCAGCTTCTCATCGTTGTCTTTAAGCAGTGTCTCAACAGAGTAGACAAGTTGTTCAGCGGAGTTACGCTCTTCGGCTTGTGCGCGGCGCTGCTTATCTTCAGCAGCGTGCTCTTCAGCCTCTTGAACCATGCGCTCGATGTCTTCCTTGGGCAGTGACGAACCACCGGTGATGGTCATCGACTGTTCCTTGCCCGTGCCCTTGTCCTTAGCGGACACGTGCACGATGCCGTTGGCGTCGATATCGAAGGTCACTTCAACCTGGGGAATACCCCGAGGTGCAGGAGCAATCCCAGTGAGTTCGAAGGTTCCCAGCTGCTTGTTGTCCTTGGTGAATTCACGCTCACCCTGGAATACCTGAATCGACACAGATGGCTGATTGTCATCCGCGGTCGTAAAGGTTTCGCTGCGCTTGGTGGGAATGGCGGTGTTGCGCTCGATCAGCTTGGTCATAATGCCACCCTTGGTCTCAATTCCAAGACTCAGGGGGGTCACATCGATCAGCAGAACGTCTTTACGCTCACCCATCAAAACACCAGCTTGCAGTGCGGCACCCACGGCAACAACCTCATCCGGGTTAACACTCTTGTTGGGTTCTTGTCCGCCAGTGAGCTCGGTGACCAGTGCGGTCACCGCCGGCATTCTGGTGGAACCACCGACCATCACCACGTGTGAAATATCAGAGAGCTTGACGCCGGCCTGTTTGATGACATCGGCGAAAGGCTTCTTGGTTCGCTCCAAGAGATCTTTGGTGAGCTCTTCGAACTTGGCGCGAGAGAGAGTCTCATCCAGGTTGGCAGGGCCACTCTCGGTCAAAGAAAGGTAAGGCAACTGCACCTGCGTGCTGGACGAGGTGGAGAGCTCTTTCTTGGCCTGCTCAGCAGCCTCTTTGAGGCGCTGCTTAGCGATCTTGTCCTTGGTGACATCCACACCAGTGGTTTCTTTGAAACGGGTAGCGAGGTATTCCACCACGCGCTCATCCCAGTCATCTCCACCGAGTCGGTTATCTCCGGAGGTGGCGCGCACCTGAATGGTCGAGAACTCGTCGTCCTTGCCCACTTCGAGCAAGCTCACGTCAAATGTTCCACCACCGAGGTCGAAGACCAAGATTAGTTCGTCTTCTTTACCCTTATCGAGGCCATAGGCCAGGGCAGCAGCGGTGGGCTCGTTGATAATGCGCAACACATTGAGCCCGGCGATTTCGCCGGCCTCTTTAGTTGCCTGACGCTCAGCGTCGTTGAAGTATGCGGGCACGGTAATGACAGCATCGGTGACAGGTTCACCAAGGTACTGCTCAGCATCACGCTTGAGCTTGCCCAAAATGCGCGCTGAGATTTCCTGTGGCGTGTATTTCTTGTCGTCGACTTCTTGCTTCCAGTCGGTTCCCATGTGGCGCTTAACAGACGAGATGGTCCGCTCCACGTTGGTGACAGCCTGGCGCTTCGCGGTTTCACCCACGAGAACTTCGCCATCTTTGGTATAGGCAACAACAGAGGGGGTCGTTCGAAGACCTTCTGCGTTGGCGATTACGGTGGGTTCTCCACCTTCGAGCACGGACACCACCGAGTTGGTGGTTCCTAAGTCAATTCCTACTGCGCGTGCCATGTGGCCTGCTCCTTACGTTGTTGTGTCGACCAAATATGAGTTGGTATGACTCAAGTTTGTGGGTTGGGGCCACCCCTGTCAAGTTAATTTGGTCAAATATGAGCGCCTTTGGCTCACATTTCGCCCAGAGCGCACGAAGCGCGGGAAATTCGGGATTTACGCGTGGTTTACCCAAAGTTGTCCGCTGCGGGCTACGGTTTATCTATGGCCAATGAAGGTTCACCGAAATACCCCAGCCGATTTACTGACACCGACGCACTCCCGTTGGTCGGTCTGAGTGCCAACGAGGGGGCGGTAATCCCCAAGCGAAGAGTGTGGGCGTGGGCGTTGTGGGATTGGGCGACCCAGCCGTTCAACACGGTCCTCATCACGTTCGTGTGGGTGCCGAGCTACCTCACGAGCACCTTCTTTGTCGATCCAGCAGTAATCGGATCTGCCGGGGAGGAGGCGGCTCTTGGCCAGCTTGCGAGCAACCTAGGTTATGGAATCACCATCGCGGGATTGCTTATTGCTCTCGTTGCTCCCGTTCTCGGACAGCGCGCCGACCGAGCTGGTCGTCAAAAGTTTCAGCTCCTCATGTTCACCGCTCTGCTCATTGCAGCTCAACTGGGCATGGCGTTCGTGCAGCCCGGTGCGGAATGGTTCTGGATGGGGGTAGCCCTCATCGCGGTGGGAAGTGTCTTTGGCGAAATAGCGGGAGTAAATTACAACGCGCTCCTTATTTCTGTCTCGACCCCGAAGACGGTTGGCAAAGTATC
>LIAY01000032.1 GCA_001438965.1 Microbacteriaceae bacterium BACL25 MAG-120322-bin65
ATGTTATTTTTTACACAATCGATTGCATTAAAGAGCGATTTTTTGCTCATGTCTTAGCCAACGGAGGCTCACATGCAGGTGAGGGATTACCTAATTCGGCGGCTGGCGCTGCTTCCCCTCATCATGCTCGGAGTGAGCGTCATTGTTTTTACCCTGACGCGTTTCACCGGTTCGCCGGTGGGAATTTACGCCACTCCCAATATGACGCCCGACGAACTCGCCGCGCTCGAGCAACGCTACCTTCTCGATCAACCCATTCCGGCACAATATGCTGCGTGGCTTGGCGGGTTGTTGCGAGGCGACTTGGGTTGGTCGGGCGTGTCAGTCGCACCCGTGACTGACGTCATCGGTTCCAGGATTGCCGCCACCCTCGAACTTGCGCTTGCCGCGGGGATTATCGCGGTTCTGGCGGGCATTGCTTTGGGCACCATCGCAGGAGTCAAACGCAACAAAGGGCCGGACCACGCGGCGCGGTTCTTTTCCATTCTCGGGGCTAGCACTCCGACCTTTTGGTTCGGACTCTTGTTGCTGGTGCCTTTTTATCTCTGGCTTGATTGGTTTCCCCTCGGCCGTTCGACCCCCGACATTTACAGCTCCCTCGCGCATTACACGGGGATGTATTCCTTGGATGCCCTCCTGAATGGGAATCTGGTGGCGTTTGGAGATGCGCTTCGGCACCTGGTGCTTCCGGCTGTGGTCCTGGGCTTTGGCGCCATGGCAATCATTGTGCGGATGATGCGCTCGTCAATGGTGGAGGCAATGTCCGAAGAATACGTGGACGCAGCTCGCGCCAAAGGTCTCCCAGAGCGCCTTGTAATCAAACGCCATGCTCGGAGGAATGCCCTGGTGCCGACCACTACGGTCATCGGTTTAAGTTTTGGTTTTCTCCTGCAGGGGTCAGTCGCCGTCGAGTTGATATTCCGTTGGCCCGGGCTAGGCCAGTGGGTCACCAGTGCCATTCTCGCTGGTGATCAGGCCACGATCATGGCCTACGTGTTGATTACTGCCTTCATATTCATGATGGTCAATCTTGCGGTTGACATTGCTTATGCCTATCTGGATCGAAGGGTGGTGTTGGGCGGATGAGCTCGCTTTCGAGTGTCGAAGTAGGGAGCACCAAGCAGAGCGTTGCGAGTGTGAAATGGGCGCGTCGACGCGAGGTTGCCCGTGAAGTCTTACAAAACCCGCTGACGGTAATCGGCCTCGTGATCATCCTGCTCTTCCTACTAATGGCGATTTTTGCGCCATTGTTGACCGAAGCTAATCAACCTGACCCCTACCAAAGCCCCCGAGATTGGGCAAATATCGATTCTCCTCCCGGGGTTGCTGGACATGTTCTGGGGACAGACTCCCAAGGTGGCGATCTCCTTTATGGTGTTATTTGGGGTTCCAGGCTCTCTTTGCAACTGTCCTTGACCGTGGTTATTTCAACCTTGGTTATCGGAACCATTATTGGGAGTCTTGCTGCGATGCGCGGGGGGCGACTCGACAATTTTCTTATGCGAGTGGTCGACGTATTTCTCTCGATCCCTGAGCTCATTTTCGCTCTCGCCATCGCGGCCGTCTTAGGGCCATCATTTAGGAACATAATCCTCGCGTTGGTGGCGGTTTTCTGGGTCAAATACGCGCGTATCATCCGCGGTGAAATAATTCGGGTCAAGCAGGCTGAGTATGTAGCCGCCGCAAGGGTGGTAGGAGACTCCACCTGGAACATCTACCGGAAAGACGTTCTACCCAACGCTGTCACACCCCTGATTGTTCAGGCAACCTTGGACATGGGCAACGTTGTGCTTATTGGCGCAACGTTGAGCTTCATTGGACTAGCGCAAGCGGGTCTTACCGAGTGGGGCGCCTTAGTGAGCGCGGGTCAGTCGGGTCTGCTGGCGGGGCATTGGTGGGTGTCAACCTTCGCGGGCCTCGCCATCGTTTTATGGGCACTTGCGTTCAACCTTGTGGGCGACGGCCTGCGGGATGTCTTAGACCCCAAGACCGAGGGGCGCTGATATGCCAGACCAAGAACCGCTCATCAAGGTTGAAGACCTCAGCGTTAGGTTCCACTCTTCCAAAGGGGTCGCCCACGCAGTAGACCACGTATCCTTCGAGATTTTCCCCTCGGAAACGCTGGCTCTGGTCGGGGAGACGGGCTGCGGCAAAAGCGTCACCGCTCGGTCGATTATTCGCTTAGTTCCGGAGCCTCCCGGTGAATATGCCTCGGGTCGCGTTTTGCTAAAAAATGATGATTCCACTTTCACAGACGTGCTCGCCGCTCCGATGAAACAGGTTCGCGCCATCAGAGGTGACCGAATTTCCATGATTTTTCAAGACCCCGGTAAGGCCTTGAATCCGGCTCTTACCGTGGGACGACAGCTCGCGGAGGTCTTCGGTGAGCATCGCGCCTCTGTGATTCTTGGCGACGCTGGAATCGGCGGGGCTAAAGCGGGGGCGTTGGTCAGAAGAATCGCCCAGCAGCGCGCGGGGGCACTGAGCCGTGGCGCATATTCACTCGTCTCCCGTAAGAAATCAATTGCGCTGCAAAAATCAATCGACGATTTGGTGATTCGAGCACTTGCTGACACCGGAATTCCAAATCCCCGTAAAATTATGAATTCTTATCCGCACGAGCTCTCCGGCGGAATGAAGCAAAGGGTGATGATCGCCCAGGCGTTAGCGTGTGATCCGGATTTGTTGATCGCCGATGAACCCACCACTGCGTTGGATGTCACCATCCAGGCGCGCATTTTGGAATTGATTCATCAGATGCAACAGCGCCGGGGCACTGCAATTCTGTACATCACCCATGACCTTTCACTGGTTCGGGAATTTGCCGACCGTGTCGCCGTTATGTATGCCGGTCGAATTGTGGAGACAGGTCCTGCTAGAGAAGTACTCGCTTCGCCACAGCACCCCTACACGCAGGGTCTTCTCGCTGCGATACCTCGTTCTCAAACTCCGCGAGGGGAATTGGCCGCAATTCCCGGTTCGGTGCCCCACCTTATTGACCCCCCTGCACAATGCCACTTTGCTAGCCGGTGTCAATGGGCCGCCCCCGCGTGTTCTCGTGACGTGCCCAGGCTCCTCAGCTTGTCGCCCAAGAGAGAGGTGGCGTGCTTGCGCTTTGAGCAAGCAGCTGATCGCTCTAGCGCCCCCGAGGATATGCCCATCCGAGCAGAATTTGAACGGAAGATGACATCATGATTCCATCCCCCAGCTCGGTTGCAACGGATTACGATATGGCCAGCGGAGCCGTCGTCACCCTGAACGATGTGAAAGTCCATTACCCCGTCAAGGAGGGTATCCTCCAGCGGGTGACTGGGCAGGTGAGAGCGGTCGATGGTGTCGATTTGACGATCACTAGAGGGAAAACCATGGGCCTGGTTGGAGAATCGGGTTGCGGTAAGACAACGCTTGGCCGGGTTATCGCGGGTCTAGTTTCCCCGACCAGTGGCGATCTCTGGCTCGATCTAAACCCCGAACAGCAGGCAGAAATTCAGCGGCTAAGGGCCCTTAGCCCGTCTGCAATGACAGTGGCCGAGCGGGAAATATGGAAAAAATTGGAAGCAAACCATCGGTTGGGCTCCATGTCTCGGGAAAAGCAGCGAAAGTACCGACGGAATTGCCAAGTAGTTTTTCAGGACGCCTTTTCATCGCTTAACCCCCGTCAGCTGGTGCGAGAAATTGTCGGCCGACCTTTGCGGGTTCACAAGGAGGCTTCCGGGGAGGAGTTGGACCGTCGAGTAATTGAACTGCTCGAGCGCGTGGGACTCGGCGCTCAGCACATGCTTCGGTATCCCCACCAATTTTCTGGGGGGCAACGTCAAAGAATTTCGATTGCAAGAGCGTTAGCGCTCAACCCCGAATTTGTGATTCTGGATGAGCCCACCAGCGCACTGGACGTTTCTGTTCAGGCACAAATTCTTAATTTGCTGGTGGAGTTACAGAAGGACCTTGGCTTGACCTACCTTTTTATCACCCACGACCTCGGTGTCGTCCAGCACATGTCGGATCAAATTGCGGTCATGTATCTGGGTCAGATAGCGGAGTATGGTCCAACCGACCAGGTCTTCAACTCCCCATTGCATCCTTATTCACGGATTCTCCGGGATTCAAACCCCACCCTCGAAGGGGAAGTTGCGGGAAGTAAATGGGAGCTTTCGGGAACAGTCCCTAACCCCATCAATCCTCCTCGAGGCTGTCGTCTTCACCCCCGGTGTCCCGTCGCAACGGCAAGTTGCGGTTGGTCAGTCGACGACCTGCTCTTCACAGTTGAAGACCGCACCCCGGCACTATACGAAACGATTTCTGGTGTTGAACGAGCGAGTGATTTTCAGGCGCAGGTTATGTTTGAAAGTGATGACGCGGCCGGTGAATTCGCCAACACTGCGGGTCAGCTTGGAGCTCTGGTTGCGTCAGACCAAGCCCTGAGCGTTGACGGTAAATCAGTGACTCTTAGGTTCCCAGAGGTCTCTGATGCGGCTCTCTTGCCCATGAGCCCTGGCCGATGGACATCGTGCACTCGAACCCAAACTATGGGCAAGCTTCCCCCTTCCTAAGCAACACCTAACACCCAAACAACCAGGAGGTTGGCACCATGAGAAAAGAAAATGAAGGGTTAGATGCTTCGAAAGAAGCTCGAACCCGACGGTCTAGTGTCATTGCGGGTGTCGCCGCAATCACCCTGACCCTAGCTGCCTGCAGTGGTTCGCCACAAAGCGCGGGCTCCTCTGCGGAGGGCACTCGTAACGCGGGTGTGATTGTCCACGCCCAAAATGGCGAACCGAGCAGCTTAGACCCCGCTCGCACCGAGCAGGGCGAAAAGGGCGAAGCATTCATTGACAACGTCTACGAGCGTCTTGTTGATGTGGGACCCGTTGGCCCCGAATTGATTCCTTCGCTGGCGACCGAAGTTCCGACGGTGGAAAACGGATTGGTCACAGAAGACCGACTCACCTACACCTTCCCGCTGCGTGAAGGTGTCATGTTCCACGATGGCACGGAATTCACCGCTGAAGACGTCGTGTACTCGTGGGAGCGTGCCATGACCATGAATCTGCCCGAAGGTCAGGTTTCTGCCCTTGCGGATTCTGTGGAGTCGATGTCGGCAATTGATGACTACACCTTCGAGGTTACGATTCAAGAACCTGACGCTTCCTTCCTGTATTCAGTCGTCCTCAACACCGTTTCCTCAGTAGTCAGTTCGGAAACTGTAGAGGCTAATGGCGGGATTGTGGCCGATACACCAAACGAGTGGATGGACGCCAACATGGTAGGGACAGGCCCCTATTCATTCGGGGAATGGAAGCGTGGCGAATCTCTGACCATGATCGTCAATGACGGTTACTGGGGCGATAAAGCCAAATCTGATGTCCGCTGGGACATCACCCCTGAAGAGAGCTCTCGGGTTCTTTCACTTCGCGCCGGAGACGCAGACATCATCGATATCTCGCCATCGAACGTGAGTGACGTGGAAGGTGTCGAAGGAGTAACCATCTTTGAAGGCGGCCTACTGCTCGAGCCGATTCACCTGGGTTTCAACATGCGCTCAGATGAACTTCCTTCGGGCGACACCATCCCATCGGACTTCTTTAAAGATAAGAAGATTCGCCAGGCATTCAACTACGCGTTTGACTACGACACCTACATCAACTCGTTCCTCGATGGATACGGCGCTCGCTACACGGCGTATATCCCTCAGGGTGTCTTTGGTTACGATGAGACGGCTCCAATTTATGAGTACGACCTCGCCAAAGCGACTGAGCTGATGGAACAGACCGCATATTGGGATGAAGGATTCACCGTCTCAATCCTGGTCCAAGCTGGTGAGCCTGAATTTGAGGGTGTTGCCCTGCTGATGAAGGACGGAATTGAGCAAATCAACCCGAACTTCAGGGTCAATGTTGTCAATCAAGCGGAAACTCAGTTCGATGAGAACCTGGGAGCGGACCCCGTTCCTTATGCACTGTGGGTGAAGAACGCCGACCCTGGTGCTGACCCTCATCAGTTCTTTGATCCCCACCAGCACCCAGATGGTGACTGGGGCACTAAGCATGGCATGCGCGATGCTTATGAGGACCCAGATCTGATTGCTGAGCTGATTGACCAGGGCAAAGCCACGGTGGATCCAGCCGAACGTGAGGCGATTTACGCTGAGCTGCAACGCCTGCTTTATGAGGATCCTATGTGGGTGTATGCAGCCCAAGAGGGTCTCGCCTTCCCTTATCGCACGTGGCTGGAGGGCTTCACAGTGAATCCACTGTGGCGCGGCCCCCACTACGAGTACTTCTCGAAGGCAACGGAGTAGTTAGAGCGCAGAGCTGAGAATAAGGTGGCCGGTGGGATTTCCCACCGGCCACCTTTATTTTGTCTAACAGCGTCTGCATCTCATTTCAAAGCCGAGGTGATCAGTGCGCCCTTGTTGACCAAAAGCTGTCCTCGGAAAAGTTTCTCCGCACGCGAGATGCATCATCGCTGCCGCGCTTGTGGGCTTATGACTGCAGCTTTAGAGAATTTGTGAGAGGAACTTCTTGGTGCGTTCCTCTTTGGGATGATCAAAAAGTTCTTTTGGTGTTCCCACTTCCACAATTTCACCGTCGGCCATAAAGACAACCCGATCGGCGACCTCGCGGGCAAAGTTCATCTCGTGGGTTACCACGATCATGGTCATGCCGTCATGAGCAAGTTCCTTGATAACGTCCAGAACTTCGTTAATCATTTCTGGGTCAAGGGCGGAGGTGGGCTCATCAAAGAGCATCACTTTCGGCTTCATAGCCAAAGCACGGGCGATAGCCACGCGCTGTTGCTGGCCACCTGATAGTTGAGAGGGGTATTTGCTGGCTTGTTCTGGTATTTGGACTCGCTCGAGAAGTTCCATGGCGAGCTCTTCGGCTTTGACTTTGGACATGCCGCGCACCTGGCGAGGACCCATCGCGACGTTGGTCAGCACTGAGAGGTGGGGGAAGAGGTTAAAGCTTTGGAACACCATGCCCGTTTCTCTTCGAATTGCTTGGATGTTGCGAATATCCATGGTCAATTCGGTGCCATCGACGACGATGCGGCCACCGTCGTGTTCTTCTAGGCGGTTAATACAGCGAATCAGTGTGGATTTACCCGACCCTGAGGGGCCGATCACGACGACAACCTCTTGTTTGCCTACCTGGAAGTTGACCTTCTTCAGGGCCTGGAATTCCTTGAAATGCTTATCGACATTTTCCAGGGTGACAATCGCATCCTTGCTTGATCGCCCACCCGACATCTTTGTCGCATCGGTGAATACTGTGTTGTTCATCGTTGACCCACTCCCAGGCGTTTTTCTAGTCTCTGACTTTCTCTACTCATCACATACGAGCCAACCCAAAACAGCAACCCAACAAAAGCTAGGGATTCATATATGTATCCCTGGCCTAAGAAGTCATCCTGTTTAGTGATGGCGGTACCGACATTGAGAACCTCTAGCACGCTAAGAGCCGCACCGGCGAGCGTGGTGTCTTTGAACAGACTAATGAATTGGCCGATTTGGGCGGGGATAACGTTACGCAAGGCCTGCGGCAACGTTATTAAGAAGGTTATCTTCGATGTCCCAAGCCCCAAAGCCTTACCCGCCTCGGTTTGACCTTGAGTCACTGACTGCAGACCGCCGCGAACGATTTCTGCCACGTAGGCAGCGGTAAAGAGCGTAAACACAGTAACGGCTCTAAAGATGGGCCCGGGGGCTAACTCAGTGGGCACAAAGAACTCCAGTGCTACACCGGCTAAGAGCAAGAGCACAAACAAAGGTGCCCCGCGAATGAGCTCAATATAGGTGGTGGCGAGCACTCGCACGATCGGCAATGTTGACCGGCGCCCCAACGCCAGCAGCACACCTAAGGGGAAGCTCAACACGATGCTGATAATGGCAATGTAGAAGTTGATGAGGAATCCGCCCCACGAATCGAGGGTGGAGAGGCTCAAAGTTAGGGCAATAAAGGTAATGGGTACGGCGATGATGGCCGCATGCCATAGCAGGTTCGGGATTTTTGCTCTTGCGGCGATCGAGCGCCTGGTTTTACCCAGCCCTAGACCGGCGAGGATGCCTCCGATAATTGCTAAGCCCCAGTAGAGCGGCGTGATGCCGCCAGCAAGGAGGATCAGCAGCACACCTAAAGCGCTCAGCAGGCCAAAACGTTGCACTGAATCAAGAATTCTTGCGCTCAGGCTTGGCTGCGAATCGAGACTCTTGGGCGAACCTGAACTGGCTGCCGAAATCCAGAAAGCTAAAGCAACGATGGAGGTCCCCACCAGCCATAGTTGATCTTCTGGGAAGCGACCCACCAGCAGCAGAAGCAGGTTGACTTCGATGATTTCCCATCGACCGGTAATGAACACGAATTCAAAAAGCGTCCAGAGCACGTAGACCGCAATCGCGCCAAAGACAATCGAGAGAATGCCATCCCATACGGAACGGAAGAGATTTCTGCGAATCCAGGTCATCATCTCTCCACCAGTGCCAACCTGCGGTTGAAGTAGTTGACGATCAAGCTGGTAATCAAGGAGATACCCAAATACACCAGCAGGGTGAGGGTGAATGCGGGCACGGCGGGGGAGCCATTGCCCACCGTGATTTGGGCAATCTGGGTGAGCTCAAAGTAGCTGATGGTTGCACCCAGTGATGAGTTCTTAATCAGGTTCAGGTACTGGTTTCCGAGCGCCGGCATGGCAATGCGAAAGGCCTGAGGCAGGATGATCAGGCGCATCTTCGCGCTGGGTTTGAGAGCTAAGGCATCCGCTGCCTCACCTTGACCTCGAGGCACGGCCATGATCGATCCGCGCACGATTTCGGCGATGTGACTGCTGGTGTAGACCACCAGGGTTACTAGGAGTGCAAAGAATGAGGGATCGAGGCGGAAGCCACCCGCAGTGGCTCGATCATCGACGAAGGGGAGGGTAAAGGTGTTTCCCGTGGCGATCCAACCAGCCACCATAATCACGACAAAAACAAGGAGTCCATAGGTGCCAGCCCAGGCTGGTTTCCCGGTGGAATCTGATATCCGGTTACGGATCTTGGTCACTATCCAGGCGGCAACAATTCCTACCAGGACAATGCCCAGCAGAACTAACGCTGAACCGGTAAACCACGGAATGGCAATACCCCGGTTAGAAATGACAAAGAGATCGAGAGGAAGCCACGCATCTTCGATGCGGGGAAAAGTCTGCAACACCACAGCGAGGTTCATGAAGGTGAGAAGCAACAGCAGGGGGATGTTTCTGATCACTTCAACGTATGCTGCGGCGATAGTGCGAAGAATAAAGTTTTGAGACAACCGTGCAATACCGACTAGTGTCCCCAAGATAGTGGCAAAAACTATGCCAACAATGGCCACTTGCAGGGTGTTGAGAAAACCCTGGTAGAACGCATCGCGAACAGGCGCACTCTGATCCAGGTCGTTGCCGGGGATGGTGAAGTTCGCCGGATTATCCAGAAAACGTAGATTTGTCGGAATACTACTTTTCGCCACATTGGCCTGGTAATTGCCATAAAGCCAATAAAGCAGGGCAAGGACCACTGCTAAGACAACAAGCTGAAAGGCCCACCGAAGAACTCGAACATCGCGCCAGAGTGGTACACGCGCGGGTGCACTAGGGAGAGAGCTCATAGAAAAACTCCCTCCCTAGCCGACCACAATTACGAAGCTACGTTAGCGCTTTAGCGGAAAGGAGGTGCGTAGAGAAGTCCACCGTTGGTCCACAGTGAGTTAACACCGCGCTCCAAGCCCAAGGGGGCAAGGTGAGCTTCGAAGATCTCGCCGTAGTTACCAACCTGCTTAACAACTTGGTAAGCGAAATCGGTAGGCAGGCCAAGACCTGGATCGAGTACTGCGGATCCGTCGTCCGAGACAATCTCGACGCCGAGGAAGCGCTGGATGCTGACATCTTCAGAAGTCAAGAAGCTATCAACGTTGGCGCTGGTGATGCCGAACTCTTCAGCCTGAATCGTGGCCAAAATAGCCCAGTTGACAACCTGTGCCCACTGAGTGTCGCCATCGAGAACAGCAGGAGCTAGAGGCTCCTTGGAGAAGACCTCAGGCAAGATAACCAAAGCAGCTGCACCGTCTGGGTAGGCGGAGCGGAAACCGGTCAGCTGGCTGACATCGGAAGACCAGCCATCACACTGGCCAGCAATGAATGCTTCCAGGATGAGGTCAGTCTCGTCGAAGGAACGAACTTCCCAGTTCAAACCGAGCCTGGAGGATTCCAGAGCAGCGTTACCTTCAGTGGTGGTTCCCTTAGCAACACAGACGACTGCGCCGTTCATGTCACCCACGGACTCATAGCTTCCAGCGGCAACCATCATGCCCTGGCCGTCATAGAAGGTGGGCTGCATGAAGGTTGCGGCCTCGCCACCATCACGAGAAGCGGTCCAGGTGGTGTTACGCACCAAGACGTCAATGGAGCCATTCTGCAAAGCAGTGAAACGGTCAGCCGTTTCGAGATCCACCATTTCTACAGCGGTAGCGTCACCCAAGACTGCTGCGGCAATGGCCTTGCAGAAGTCAGAGTCGAACCCTTCGTGCTCGCCGGCCTCAGTGAGGACTGCGAAGCCTGGGAGGGCGTCACGGGTACCACAACGAACAACGCCAGCTTCCTGGACCGACTCAAGCACTGAGCCAGCGACAGCAACGGTTTCCGTTGTAGTTGTTTCTTCGGTCGTAGTAGCAGTTGTATCTGCCTCAGCAGCACATGCGCTGAGAACTAGAGTCATGGCCGCCAAGGCGCCCATGAATGCAACATTTCTTTTCATTGATATTTCCCCTTAGGTAAATTAAGCACAACTCTGCAGGAGAAAAATTTTGTTTCCCTCCAGGAGATGCGCATCTCTCAAGTTAGCCCCGAGCGGTCACCTCACTCCAAAAGGAGAGATGATTGTTATCCAAGCGTGACCCATGCAGTGTGTATCGGATAAGTAGCTGCCACGCGATTGCTTAAGTTTCTTGTGGATACGACGCAAAGGTAGACTTGAAAAGTCGGGTGATAATTGCTCTGACGCGGGGTGGTAGCTCAGCTGGTTAGAGCAGCGGACTCATAACTCTCTGGCGGCACTCCTCCT
>LIAY01000033.1 GCA_001438965.1 Microbacteriaceae bacterium BACL25 MAG-120322-bin65
ATAGCGGGCTCTGAGGCTTGCAACTATAAGGCTTCTCATCTTTGGGACTCCTTTTTGGGACTCCTTTATCTCAATTCCGCCCACGTTCGCCTGTGTCCAGGGGAGGCAAAAAGGATGCATTTACTGGGTTTTCCGACAGAGGCGAACATCGGTGGACCCCATGCTTATAACTGACACGGAAGAGGTCACTGGTTCGATCCCAGTATCGCCCACAAGGAAGTAGATTCGGGCCCCTTTTGGTAGATGGCTTTCCATGAGAGTACGAATTTCGTTGCACGCGAACTCACAGGTTTTTCTTGAACACCGAGTTCTCGGAATTCCTGGAGGTTTGTCTGGGAACCTTATGGCATGAGTGAACTTTCTGGTGCGTCAATTCTTCTGCTCGGTGCTACTGGTGGCCTTGGTCGCGAGCTTGCTAAGGGTCTCCATGAGCGGGGGGCCCGCCTGACCCTGGGTTCTCGAAATCCCGCCAACCTTGATGATTTGGGTGTTCCTGGTGCTCATGCTGTGGGGGACATCACCGCCCCGGGCATTCCAGAAGCGTCTGTCGCTGCAGCGCTAGAAGCCCACCACGGACTTGACGGGGTCATCTATGCCGCTGGTGCCGTAGCTTTTGGTTCCGTGTCGGACATCGACGATGACGTCTTGGACGACTTGTGGAGGGTGAACACCCGAGCCTGGATGAGCGTGCTGCGCGCAGCAAGCCCAGCCCTAGCTGCCAGTGCAGCTGCGGGCGGATCGCCTTTTGGTCTGACTCTCAGCGGAGTAGTTGCAGAATCACCGACCGCAGGAATCGCTGCGTATTCGGCAGTTAAATCAGCTCTGCACAGTTACGGCGTAGCCGCTGGCCGTGAACTTCGACGCCAAGGTATTCGCCTTATTGACGCAAGGCCTGGCCACACGGAAACGGAACTTTCCCGGCATCCCCTTGTTGGAGCCGCTCCGTTATTCCCAGCAGGCCTGGAGCCGAGCGTTGTTGCTAGGCGCATTATTGAGGCAATCGAAAACGATGAGAAGGATCTTCCTAGTGCAAGTTTCGCGGGGCTTAGCTAGCGCAACAGGCCTTGAGCAAACATGATGTTTCGGCAGGGGTAGCCGCGGTTCGGTCCCCCGCATTATCGCCCGGCATTGGTGTCGGTCGCCTATGCTGCGTAACTTGCTAGTTTTGTCTAATAAGGCTTTAGTGCTGTAGTTACACGCATCTGGTTTATGTTGTGCCAACTAAACCCTTACGCGCAAAGGCGGAGTAAGCCTCACCATCTTCTTGTCTCTCGCAGTCGTGGCCGGCGGAGCAGGGGGAGACCAACTCTGGCGTTTCGTAGGATGAGTGCCCAAATCATGGGCGCCTGCGCCACTATGGTGGAGGAGACGTTTTCCACACCCCCACGGAAAGACTGTAGCCTCGTGCCTCTTGATACCCCACCATCGGATTCCCCTAGCGCAGTCTTGGAGCCACGAATCCCCGCCAGCGATACGACGGGTTTAGAGCTTTTTCCCGAAAAAGATGTTGTTGCCATCAGCGTGGGCGGTGAATTGTTCGATCTTGACCGAGCGCTTTCGTTGGGGGTTGAGGTCAGCCCGGTCGTGGCAAGCTCCGAGGAAGGTTTAGCGATTCTTCGCCACTCCACAGCCCACGTTCTCGCCCAAGCCGTGCAAAAGCTTTTCCCTGTGGCAAAGCTTGGGATTGGTCCGCCAATTACCGATGGTTTTTATTACGACTTTGATGTGGCCGAAGCGTTCACTCCGGAAGATTTGTCTTTGTTAGAAAAAGAGATGCAACGCATTGTCAAGCAGGGACAGCTTTTTGCACGCAGGGTTGTGAGCGCCGCAGAGGCCACTACAGAGCTCTCAGCCGAGCCTTACAAACTGGAGCTAATCACCCTCAAAGACAAGGCGCAAGAGGGCGAGGCTTCCGAAAGTGTTGAAGTGGGCGGTGGCGAACTCACCATCTATGACAACGTCGACCCCAAAAGTGGCGATGTTATGTGGAAAGACCTGTGTCGAGGCCCCCACGTGCACTCCACCAGGGTGCTGGGTAATGGGTGGAAGCTCACCCGGTTGGCTGCTGCGTACTGGCGAGGCAGCGAAGCTAACCCCCAGTTACAACGCATCTATGGCACTGCTTGGGCTAACAAAGATGACTTACGCGCCCATTTAGAGCGCTTGGAAGAGGCAACCAGGCGCGACCACCGCAAATTGGGTGCCGAGCTAGACCTGTTTTCTTTCCCCGATGAGATTGGTTCGGGGCTGCCCGTTTTCCACCCCAAAGGTGGTGTTATTCGTCGCGTGATGGAGGACTATTCGCGTAAACGGCACGAGGAGGCCGGCTACGAATTTGTGTATACCCCCCACATCACCAAATCTGACCTGTTTGAAACCTCCGGTCACCTTTCGTGGTACCGCGATGGCATGTTCCCGCCTATGCACCTAGACCAGCAAGTTAATGAAGCTGGGGAAGTGACTAAGCAGGGGGTTGATTATTACCTCAAACCGATGAATTGCCCTTTCCACATTCTGATTTATCGCTCCAGGCAGCGCTCCTATCGAGAACTGCCGCTGCGCTTGTTTGAATTTGGCTCGGTGTATCGCTACGAAAAAAGTGGCGTTGTTCATGGCCTCACCCGGGTTCGTGGATTAACGATGGATGATGCCCACATTTTTGTAACTCCGGATGAGCTCGAATCGGAGCTTTCGGACGTGCTCGATTTTGTGCTGAAATTGTTGGGTGATTTCGGTCTGACCGATTTCTATTTGGAGCTTTCCACCCGAGACGAAGGCAGCGACAAGTTTGTTGGCTCTGATGAGCTATGGGATAAAGCCACCAACACCCTGGCTCGCGTTGGCGAAGCATCCGGATTGACCTTGGTGCCAGACCCCGGTGGGGCTGCGTTTTATGGCCCCAAAATCTCGGTTCAAGCCAGAGACGCCATTGGCCGCAGCTGGCAAATGTCGACCATTCAGCTCGATTTCAACTTGCCGGAGCGGTTTGAACTGGGCTACCAGGCCTCTGATGGTTCACGCCAAACACCCATCATGATTCACCGGGCGCTCTTTGGCTCCATTGAACGATTCTTTGGTGTTCTTACCGAGCACTACGCGGGTGCTTTCCCCGCGTGGATCGCACCCGTTCAAGTCATGGGCGTTCCCATTGCTGAGGAGTTTGCGGATTATCTGAACGGGTTTGTTGGTGAGCTGAAAAAAGCCGGCGTTCGAGCTGAATTAGATGATTCTGATGATCGCATGCAAAAGAAGATCCGCACCCACACCAAGAGCAAAATCCCGGTCCTGATAATCGTGGGCGAAGAGGATAGAAGTGCCGATGCCGTCAGTCTTCGTTTTTACGATGGCACCCAACAAAACGGTGTCCCTCGCGCACAAGCCCTCGAGATCATCAAAACCTTGGTTGAAGCCCCCTCGCGTGTCTGAGACGCCATTTGAGGGTTCTCCCACGATGGATGCCGCCTCGTTGCCGGGAGTGCCTGATGCGTTTCAGCGGCTATGGACTCCCCACCGTATTGCCTATATCAATGGCGAGACCTCTCCAGGCGATGGCCAGTGCGTGTTCTGTAGTGCGCCCGGTATGGACCCAGAGGAGTCCTTGGTGGTGGCACGCGGAGAGCTTGTCTACGCCGTGCTAAACCTCTACCCCTATAACTCCGGTCACCTCCTGGTGTGTCCGTATCGTCATGTTGCGAATTATGACGAAGCCACAGTGGAGGAGGTCGCGGAAATGGGAGCGATGGTTCAACAGGCCATGCGCACTCTTCGAGCAGTCTCTGGAGCACACGGCTTTAACCTGGGCATGAACCAGGGAAAAGTTGCGGGTGCTGGCATCGAGGAGCATCTGCACCAACACATCGTGCCGCGCTGGGGCCAAGATTCCAACTTCTTTCCCATTATTGCTAGGACTAAAGCGATGCCCCAGCTGCTGGGTGAAATGCGTGAGCTTTTGCGTGAAAGCTGGCTCACAGATTTCAACGGCTAGACTTTTCCCACTTCCGCATGGAGGAAATTCTTGTTACGAGAGGAACGTCGCTAACCCATGAGCGAAAACAACACTTCAGCTGCAACTGGCACCGCCCGCGTCAAGCGAGGTCTCGCTGACATGCTCAAAGGTGGCGTCATTATGGACGTCGTAACCCCCGAGCAAGCCCGTATTGCTGAAGATGCTGGTGCTGTTGCTGTGATGGCACTTGAGCGCGTTCCTGCTGATATTCGTTCACAGGGTGGCGTCGCCCGGATGAGCGACCCGGACTTGATCGATGGAATTATCGCTACCGTCTCGATCCCCGTGATGGCTAAGGCCCGCATCGGACACTTTGTTGAGGCACAAATTCTCGAAGCCCTCAAAGTGGACTACATCGATGAGTCCGAAGTGTTGAGCCCCGCAGATTATGTCAACCACATCGATAAGTGGCGTTTCACTGTGCCCTTCGTGTGTGGTGCAACAAACTTGGGTGAAGCGCTTCGCCGCATCACTGAGGGTGCTGCCATGATTCGTTCCAAAGGCGAGGCGGGTACCGGAGACGTTTCGGAGGCCACCAAACACATGCGCACCATTTTGGGTGAAATCAGTCACCTCTCCTCACTGAACCCCGATGAGCTTTATGTAGCAGCCAAGAATTTGCAGGCACCCTATGACTTAGTCGCCGAGGTTGCCGCAACCGGCAAACTTCCGGTAGTCATGTTCACCGCCGGTGGTATCGCAACACCCGCAGATGCGGCCATGATGATGCAGCTTGGTGCCGATGGCGTCTTCGTTGGTTCTGGAATCTTTAAGGCGGGAAACCCCGCACAACGCGCTGCAGCAATTGTTAAAGCAACCGCTCAATACAACGATGCGGCAATTGTGGCCGAGGCTTCACGCGGCTTGGGAGAGGCTATGGTCGGCATTAACGTATCCGATCTGCCAGCCCCACACCGCCTTTCTGAGCGTGGCTGGTAATACGCCACCACGTATTGGGGTCCTGGCGCTCCAGGGCGATGTAGCTGAACACACGGCGCTACTGGGCACACTCGGTGTGGACGTGGTAGATATTCGCCAGGTCCACCAGCTTGAAGGGCTAGATGGGCTGGTAATTCCCGGTGGGGAATCCAGCGTGATGGATAAGCTCACTCGACTTTTTGGGTTGGCTAAACCCCTTCAAGCAGCGATTGCCCGAGGGCTTCCGGTGTTGGGAACCTGTGCGGGGTTGATCATGCTGGCGCAGGATCTAGAAGATGGCATTGCTGGTCAGCAAACGCTCGGGGGACTCGATGTGAGCGTTCGTCGCAACGCCTTTGGCTCTCAGGTTGACTCTTCAGAAATCGAACTGCACATTGAAGGAATCGGTGGACCTCCAATGGCGGTGGCGTTGATTAGAGCGCCGTTAGTCACCCGAGTGGGTAAAGATGTGAAAGTTATTGCCACGCTTAGTGACGGAAGCATTGTCGCAGTGGAGCAAGGTTCTCTCATCGGAGTCTCGTTTCATCCAGAAATCACCGGTGATGATCGATTGCATCGCCGCTTTGTCGAGTTAGTAAAAAACCGGCAGTTTTCTGCGCAATAGTCGCCAGGCGTTTAGGATGGGCAAGCGATAGGGGAGGGTTATGTCCGGGCACTCTAAGTGGGCCACCACAAAACACAAAAAAGCTGTCATAGATTCACGACGGGCCAAGTCTTTTGCCAAACTTGTTAAAAACATTGAGGTGGCGGCAAAAGTGGGTGGGCCCGATGTGGCAGGAAACCCGACACTGGCTGATGCGATTCAAAAAGCCAAGAAGACCTCGGTACCCAACGACAACATCGAGCGTGCCGTTAAGCGTGGTGCGGGACTCTCTGGCGAAGCTGTTGATTATCAGACCATCATGTATGAGGGCTACGGTCATGCCGGAGTCGCGATGCTGATTGAGTGTTTGACCGATAACCGCAACCGTGCCGCGGCAGAAGTCCGGATCATTATGAGCCGCAATGGCGGAACTATGGCTGACCCGGGAAGTGTTGCCTACAATTTTTCTCGAAAAGGTGTCATCTCGATTACGAAAACAGACGAAGTGACCGAAGACGATGTGTTACTCGCCGTCTTGGAGGCCGGAGCCGAAGAAGTCATGGACCGTGGGGGAGGATTTGAGGTTATTACTGACCCCTCAAGCCTTGTCGATGTGAGAAAGGCTATCCAAGCTGCCAATATCGATTACGACTCAGCTGAAGCAGAGTTCATTGCCACCGTTACGGTGTCGCCTGATCTAGACACGGCAAAGAAGATTGTGTCGCTCATTGACGCCCTGGAAGACTGTGATGACGTCCAAAACGTTTTTACCAACATGGACCTCACTCCGGAGGTGTCGGAGGCTTTAGAAGCCAGCGAGGGGTAGTTTGGCCTTATGACGACGATTCTCGGTATTGATCCGGGGCTCACCCGTTTGGGGGTGGGAGTTATCAAACAAGGGGCTGGGCGCACTATCTCACTGGTGCACGTGGAAGTTTTCACCACCTCACCAGATAGTGACATTTCAGAACGCTTGGGTTCGCACTCGCGCTCCATCGAGGGCATTTTGGAGCGTTTCTCACCGGATGTTGTGGCATTGGAGCGGGTTTTTGCTCAACACAATCTGCGCACGGTGATGGGAACCGCGCAGGTCAGTGGTGTTGCTCTCGCGCTAGCGCATGCCAGGGGGATACCCGTCTCGCTTCGAACACCCAGTGAGGTTAAGGCTGCCGTCACCGGCTACGGTCGGGCTGGAAAAAATCAGGTGGGTTCCATGGTGCAGGCGATTTTGGGGCTTGACTCCATTCCTCAACCCGCTGACGCTGCCGATGCGCTCGCCATAGCTATCACCGAAGCTTGGCGGGGTGTTGGCTTGCCCAAAGGAAACTCTTCAGCTGACACACCAGCGCTCAAGGCGTGGCGGGAGGCTGAAGCTGCAGCCAAGCGACCTAGGCTACAGAAATGATTTCGTCACTTCGTGGAGCTATCGCCAGTCTTGCGGGGACTGAGGTTGTCATTGAAGTCGGCGGGATTGGCTATCTAGTGACTGTTACCGAGCGCATGGCCCGTTCACTGGGTACCGGCGAGGAGGCCCTGCTTTATATAGCAATGGTGGTCCGCGATGACCACGTCGCTCTCTACGGCTTTGACTCCCGAGAGGAGCTCTCACTCTTTGATTTAGTTCGCGGTGTTACCGGGGTTGGCCCGAAATCAGCCCTGGCGATATTGGGCCATATGTCCGGTTATGAGATACACGAAGCCGTGGTCACAGAAAACGATGGAGCTTTTCGCCAGGTCAGCGGAATTGGTCCCAAGACCGCCAAACTCATTGTGTTGTCTCTCCAAGGCGCCTTTGACAAGGTTGTCCCGCCTGGCAAAACGAGGGCGCAATCGGATGTTCCCGAAGTGATGCGCCAATCTGTTGTTCAGGCGTTGGTGGGGTTGGGCTGGTCCGACAAGATCGCCCGAACGGGTGTTTCTGATGCCATTGAGGCTGACCCATCCTGTGCTGTGGACGCTGGGTCACTTCTGCGCGCGGTGCTGACTATCCTGGGGCCCAAGACAACCCGGGAGGCCCGCCCATGAGCGATCTATCGCCTAAGGAAGAGCCCGAATCTGATGGTGAAATCTCCTTTGAGGGCGCCCTTAGACCAACCAGCTTGGATGAGTTTGTCGGTCAAACCAAGGTTCGCTCTCAACTGGTGTTACTGCTGGAGGCTGCCCAGCTGCAGGGGAGAACCCCAGATCACATTCTTTTTTCGGGGCCGCCAGGGCTTGGTAAAACAACGCTTGCCATGATTGTGGCGGAAGAAACCGGTCAGGCGCTTCGTATTACCAGCGGTCCTGCGATCAACCATGCGGGAGATCTTGCGGCCGTGTTGTCGTCTTTGGTCCCCGGTGAGGTGCTTTTTATTGATGAAATCCACCGAATGGCGCGGCCAGCGGAGGAAATGTTGTATCTAGCGATGGAAGATTTCCGGATCGACATCATGGTGGGTAAGGGTGCCGGAGCAACCACCTTGCCCCTTGATTTAGCCCCGTTCACTTTGGTGGGTGCGACAACTCGATCCGGTCTATTACCTGGCCCCTTGCGTGATCGTTTTGGCTTTACCGCCCACTTAGAGTTCTATTCCGATCAGGAGCTCACCGAGGTTGTGCGGAGATCATCTCGCGTACTTGGTTTGGATTGGCCACTGGAGGCCCTTGGCGAAATTGCTGGGCGCTCGCGGGGCACACCCAGAATTGCCAACCGACTTCTGCGTCGGGTGCGCGACTACGTTTTAGTTCACCAGGCGGCGCCTGAAGTGGAATCGGTGCACGCTGCTTTAGCTCTGTATGACGTGGACGAGCTCGGACTAGATCGCTTGGACCGTGCGGTGCTGGACACTTTGATCACAAAGTTCCAGGGTGGCCCCGTTGGATTGGGCACGTTGTCGGTGTCGGTTGGGGAAGAAACCGAAACAATCGAGTCGGTGGTGGAGCCTTTTCTGGTCCGCCAAGGCTTCATTCAAAGAACCCCTAGAGGGCGTGTGGCCACTGCTGGCGCCTATGCGCATTTGGGGCACCAAGCTCCCGGCCACAATGACCTATAGTTACCAGGTAGCGTAATCACGGCCTAGGGGCCAACGAAAGGCTTGTGGACACACATGGATCCCATCTCACTCTTTATGATCGCAGTTCTCGGATTGCTGATTTTCTTTATGCTTCGGAACTCGCGCAAGCAGCGGAGAACCCAGCAAGAGCTGGTCGAGAAGCTCCGCCCGGGCGCCGAAGTGATGACGTCTTTTGGCCTGTACGCCACTGTTATTGACCTTGATGATGAGACCAACGTGGCCACCCTCGATGTGGGTAAGGGCGTGACCATCAAGGTTCACCGCCAGACCCTCACCAAGGTCATCGAGGACGAACCCGTCGAGGAAGCCCCCGCTAAACCGGCTGCTAAAAAAGCAGACGAGTCCTAAGCCTCCCTACCTACGAAAGTTAGTCACCGTGGCATCAAGTTCTGTTGTGGCGTCTGCCCTGAGACGCTTTATTTGGTTGGGTGTTATTTTCGGCCTGCTCATTGGCGGTAACGCTCTCGCGGTCTGGCAAAACGGTGGGTCGTGGGTTCCCAAGCTTGCCCTCGATCTTCAAGGCGGGACCCAAATCATTCTCGCGCCTCTGGTTTCAGAAGGCCAAGATGTCACAGAAGAACAGCTCACCCAGGCCGTGTCGATCATTCGTCAGCGCGTTGATGCCGGTGGAGTTGCCGAAGCAGAAGTAAGCACGCAGGGTGGATCCAACATTGTTGTGTCGATTCCAGGTACCCCCGATGAGGCCACTCTGGAGCGGATTCGCTCGTCCGCGAAGCTAGAGTTTCGACCCGTTCTTGTCACAGGTTTTGTTGAAATCACCGAGGAAGTCAATCCAGACGACGTCCTTATTGAGGGAGAGAACCCGGAGACGCAACCCACCGATGCCAGTGATTTGGCGTGGATTACTCCCGGTCTTGAAGCCGCCTACACCCAGCTCTCCTGTGAGCAATTGGACGCTCTTGGCGCCAACGTTGCCGACCCCACCAAGCCTTTGGTTACCTGTTCCGAGGAGGGCATAACCAAATTCATTCTGGGACCGGTCGAAGTTGGCGGAGAAACCATCGATGACGCAGTGGCCGGACTCGTTCCTGGTCCACAGGGCAGCGTCACCACCGAGTGGGGAGTGTTCCTAGACTTCAACGATGTGGGAACTGAGGGGTTCCGCACCGTTACCGAGCGTCTCGTCGTCCTAGAGGGCGTGCGAAACCAGTTTGCCATCGTCCTCGATGGCAAAGTTATTAGTGCGCCGAGAACCTTAGGGGCAATCACAGATGGCAGCCCCCAAATCAGTGGGTCGTTCACTCAAGAGTCAGCGGTTTTGTTAGCTGACCAGCTCAAATTTGGGGCTTTGCCCATTGGTTTCGAAGTTCAAAGCGCGGAGACCATTACGGCCACACTCGGTCTTTCGCAGCTCCAGAGCGGTTTGCTCGCTGGGGCTATCGGTCTGCTCTTAGTTGTTCTCTATTCCTTGGTTCAGTATCGGATGCTGGGACTAGTTACCGTCTTCTCGCTCACGACTGCGTTCATCTTGAGTTATTTTGTGATTACCTACCTGTCAAACTCGCAGGGATATCGTTTGTCGCTCGCTGGCGTTGCCGGGTTAATTGTGGCGATCGGTATTACCGCAGACTCGTTTATCGTGTTCTTTGAGCGAATTCGCGACGAATTGCGTGATGGCCGAGTCTTAGAGTCCGCCATCAGCGCTGCCTGGCGCCGTGCCTTCCGCACCATTTTGGCTTCGGATGCTGTCGGGTTCCTCGCAGCCGCCGTCTTGTTTATTTTGGCTGTGGGTAACGTTCGCGGTTTCGCGTTCACCCTGGGCATCACGACCATTGTCGACTTGATTATCGTGGCGTTGTTTACCCAGCCTCTTATGCAACTCCTTGGCCGCACCACGTTCTTTAGCTCGGGCCATTCGATTAGTGGTCTTGATCCCAGGGCGTTGGGAGCTGTCTATCGCGGCCGTGCGCGCTTTAGAGATCCGATTGATGTCGACCCCACGGCTCGTAAGAAGAGCGCCAACGAAATGAAGCGGCGCCAGACCATTGCGCAGCGTAAAGCAGCTGAGGAAGCTGCCAAGGCAGAGGGGGGTAAGTAGATGTCGCGTCTCACACAGTTTGGTAACGCCCTGTACACAGGGGAGCGGTCTTTTGACTTCGTTGGCAACCGGGTGCGCTGGTATTCCATAGGAGCGGCGATTGTCGCGCTCGCGATTATCATTACGATCCTGCGCGGTGGCTTCACTTTTGGAATTGAATTTAGGGGCGGCTCCGAATTTCGGGTGTCCTCGCCCAGCGAGGTTTCGGAA
>LIAY01000034.1 GCA_001438965.1 Microbacteriaceae bacterium BACL25 MAG-120322-bin65
GGGGACGCCTGCGAGATCGATTCCGAATCCGGAGGCTACGATCGCGTCTTACTCGATGCTCCCTGCTCGGGTTTAGGTGCTCTGCGCCGCCGCCCAGAAGCTAGATGGCGGAAATCCCCGGATGACATCCCAGCGCTAGTCGCTCTTCAACAGCGCTTACTCGGTGCCGCCTTAGACCTTGTTAAGCCAGGCGGAATTGTTGCCTATGTGACCTGTTCCCCGGTTATCAGGGAAACAACGGGGGTTGTTTCGACTGTGCTCCAGGGCAGACCGGATGTAATTACGCTGGATTCCAGTCCGATTTTGGATTCGATTGCCAGCGAGCCAGTTACCCGAGCCAGGCGTGGCACAGCAGTGCAGCTATGGTCCCATCGCCATGCCACCGACGCCATGTTCGTTCAGATTCTCCAGCGGATCGATTCGCCTGGTGACGCTCGATAGGCTTTAGTTATGCACATTCGGCTTCATCCCAGCATTTTGGCCGCTGATTTTGTCAACCTGGAATCTGAACTGGCTCGAATCGATGGCGCCGACGCGGTGCACGTGGATGTCATGGATAACCATTTTGTGCCCGCTATCATTTTTGGGGCGCAAATGGTAGGTCGTATTGCGCAGGTTTCGCCCATTCCACTCGATGTTCATCTCATGATTGAAAACCCCGATCTTCATGCCGTCACCTATGCGGATATGGGAGCGCAGTCGGTCACATTCCACGTGGAGGCGGCGAAAGATTCTCACGCGATCATCTCTGCTCTGCACGAGGCCGGATCCTTAGCGGGGGTTGCCTTGAAACCGGGGACAGCGTTGGAGCCCTATTACGAGCTTTTCCATGAAGTTGACACGGTGTTGCTGATGACGGTCGAACCCGGTGCTGGCGGCCAATCTTTTATGCCCGAGATGATGCCCAAATTGGAAGCATTGGCAGGCTACCTAAAGGACCACGGGCTCACACCGCTTGTTGAAGTGGATGGTGGAATTACGACCACTACGCTTCCGATAGCTCTGCGCAGTGGCGCCAATACCTTTGTTGCCGGCTCCAGCGTGTATGGTTCCGGGGAGCCAAATTTCAATATCGAGGCCCTCCGGGCCTGTGCACACTAAGGGAGAACCACGCATGACAACGATGAGTAAGCCTGAAATGGAGCCCACCATGGGTGAGGCACCCACCGAATTAGTGATCACCGATATCACCATCGGTGATGGTGACGAAGCCGGCCCAGGCGCGCGAGTGGAGGTTCATTACGTAGGCGTGGACTTTGAGACCGGAGAAGAGTTTGATTCCTCCTGGAGCCGTGGTGAAAGTATTGAATTCCCGCTGCAGGGACTCATCAGGGGCTGGCAAGAAGGAATTCTTGGGATGAAGGTTGGCGGACGTCGTCACCTTGTATGCCCCCCAGAGTGGGCATATGGGCCGGTCGGTGGCGGACACCGTCTCTCGGGACGCACCCTGGTCTTCGCTATTGACCTCCTCGCCACGAAGTAGTCCACACCCCGGTAACCTGGAGGGGTGAAGACCTTAGAAACCCTCCTGGTGGAACTCCAAAACCTGCAAAGCTTGCGACCCGATGGGTCAAACACGGTCGCCTTGTTGGATGCAGGGGTCCATGCAATCGGGAAGAAGATTGTCGAGGAGGCCTCCGAGGTGTGGATGGCGGCGGAGTATGAGTCCGCTGATGCACTGGCCGAGGAAATATCGCAGTTGTTCTATCACTGTGCGGTCATGATGGTCGCTAAAGGGCTTGAAGCCAAGGATGTGTTCAAAACATTATGAGCGTTGCACCCCTTCGCGTTGCCGTGCCCAATAAGGGCACGCTCTCAGAAACCGCTGTGTCGATGCTGGTTGAAGCAGGGTATGCCGGAAGGCGCGATCCCCGCGCCCTCACCGTTCCCGACCCACGCAACGGTGTGGAGTTTTTCTATTTGAGGCCTCGCGATATTGCTACCTACGTGGGATCTGGCGCGCTGGATGTCGGTATCACCGGTCGTGATCTCTTAGTCGACTCCGATGCTGAGAAACTCGAAATTCAGGCGCTCGGTTTCGGGCACTCGACTTTCCGGTTCGCCGGTCCGTCGACGATTTCCTCCCTCGGGCAGTTGGCTGGAAAACGTGTCGCCACGTCCTACCCTGGATTGGTAGCTTCGTTCCTTACCCGCGATGGCATCACTGCCGAGATCGTCACCCTTGATGGTGCCGTGGAATCGGCCGTGCAGTTGGGCGTCGCAGACGCTGTGGCGGATGTGGTCTCCACTGGGGCAACGCTGAAGGCCCAGGGGCTCGAAATTTTTGGGCCCATCATCCTGGAATCCGAAGCAGTACTCATTAGTGCAAACCCCGACATTCCGGGCATTGAAATTCTGCGTCGGCGCCTGCGCGGGGTGTGGGTTGCCAAACAATATGTGTTGATGGATTACGACCTGCCCGCGGCTTTACTCGAACAGGCATCTGCCATCACTCCGGGGTTTGAATCCCCAACAGTGTCTCCTCTGCGTGATGCCGACTGGGTCGCGGTCCGAGCTATGGTTCCCCGCGACGACGCCAATCACGTGATGGACGAGCTTTATGAGCTGGGCGCTCGCGCCATCCTGGTCTCCGCCATCCACGCCGCACGTATCTAATGCCGGTAGCCATTCGGGTAATCCCGTGCCTGGATGTCGACCGTGGACGCGTGGTTAAAGGTGTTCGTTTTGAGAACCTGCAAGATGCTGGGGACCCTGTCGAGCTGGCGGCACTCTATGGCGAACAGGGCGCCGATGAAATCACTTTTCTCGACGTTACGGCAACGGTTGATGACCGCAGTACGACTTATGACCTGGTTCGCCACACGGCCGAGAATGTCTTTATTCCGCTTACCGTGGGTGGCGGGGTTCGAAGCGTTGCTGACGTGGGTCGTCTGTTGGCCTCTGGCGCCGACAAAATCAGTGTCAACAGTGCAGCTTTGGCAACACCCTCACTCATTGATGAGATTACGGCGCATTTTGGCTCCCAGGTGTGCGTGGTTTCGGTTGATGCTAAGCGCGATAGTTCACAACCTTCTGGGTTTGTGGTCACCACCCACGGTGGACGAAAAAGTGCAGGAATCGATGCGTTGAGTTGGGCCGTTGAGGCGTGCCGACGGGGAGCTGGCGAAGTGTTACTTAATTCCATCGATGCTGATGGAACTAAAGCGGGATTCGATGTGGAAATGATTCGTGCAGTGCGCGCCATCATTGACGTTCCCCTGGTGGCCTCAGGCGGAGCGGGCAGAGCGTCCGATGCTCCAGCGGCGGTCGAAGCTGGGGCCGATGCCGTGTTGGCCGCTTCCATATTTCATCACGATAAAGTCAAGGTCTCAGAAGTAAAAGAAGCCTTGGCGGCGGCAGGAGCAGTGGTGAGATGACGAAGACTCCCTGGGTGGTTCAGGCCGAGTCCGATCTGATGGCCCACGTCCACTTTGATGAGCGTGGGCTGATTCCCTGCATCGCCCAGGATGACACCAGTCGTGAAGTCTTGATGATGGCCTGGATGAACCAAGAGGCTCTGTTGCGTACCCTCCAAGAGGGGCGCGTTACCTACTACAGCCGATCGCGGGAGGAACTGTGGCGCAAAGGTGACACCAGCGGCAATACCCAACACGCGCTTCGTGTCCGCGCGGATTGCGATGGGGATACCCTGATTCTTGATGTTCACCAGGTCGGTCCCGCCTGCCACACCGGCTCGCAGAGCTGTTTTGATGCGAATCACCCGTCATGAGCGATACGTCACTCGAAGACTTCTTAGCCCAGGGCAAAACTAGGCGGGTTGTGCCCGTTGTTCGCAGGGTATTTGCCGATAGCGAAACTCCGATGGGGCTCTATCGCAAGCTTGCTAGTGGCCCCGGCTCGTTCTTGCTCGAATCAGCAGACCAGGCTGGCAAATGGTCGCGTTATTCCTTTTTGGGGGTCTCTGTTCACGGCGTTCTTACCGTCGACAACGGGAGAGCTCGCTGGATCAACCGCGGCATGAGTGAAGAAGTTGCCTTTGGTGAGAAGGTGCCACGCAAACCCCTGGCAGCACTCCACATGCTCAATGATCGCTGGTTGAGCGACCCCGTTGAGGGTCTGCCACCTTTTGGCGGGGGACTGGTGGGCCATCTCGGTTGGGAGATGGTGCGCGAACTAGAAACTTTGCCCAATCAACCGCCGTCTAGTCACGAAGTTCCAGCGATCTATATGTCGCTTGTTCAGGATTTTGTCGCCTTTGACCACCACACCTCCGAGGTGGTGATGGTGGCACAGGTTCACGCTTATGACGGTGTGAGCGCAGAGGATTATGCGCTCGCGGTCAAACGCCTTGATCTCTTGCACGCTGATGTGTCCAAACCCAGTGCGTCAACACTGCACCAACGTCACGAACCCGCAGAAGACGTGTTGACGCCCTCACATGACCAAGCAGTGTTCCTCGAGATGGTGGCGAAAGCGAAAAAGCACATCATCGATGGCGACGTGTTCCAAGTGGTCTTGTCTCAACAGTTTGAGCTTCCCGTCACCGCGAGTGCCTTAGAGGTTTATCGTGTTCTTCGCTCCGTGAACCCAAGCCCCTATATGTATCTGATCGAATGTGATGACGCCTCCGGTGCGCCCTACCAGGTGGTGGGATCCTCTCCAGAGGCCCTAGTCACCGTCTCCGGGGGTCATGTTGTGTCCCACCCCATCGCTGGGTCTCGCCCACGTGGGGCAAGTGTTGAAGAGGATCGAGCTAACGCGCACTCCATGGCCTCGGACGACAAGGAAAAAGCTGAGCACCTGATGCTGGTTGACCTTGCCCGCAATGACCTCTCTAAGGTCACCGTGGCCGGCAGTGTTGAAGTAACCCAGTTCATGGAAGTGGAGCGCTTTAGCCACATCATGCACTTGGTGTCCTCCGTTGAAGGCACGCTCAATGACACTGCGAGTGCCGTCGACGTGTTTGAGGCCACGTTCCCTGCGGGTACTCTCAGCGGGGCGCCAAAACCGAGGGCACTAGAAATCATTGACGATTTGGAGCCGCTGCAACGTGGTGTCTATGGCGGTGTCGTGGGTTACTTTGGCCACAGCGGTGATGCTGATCTCGCCATCACCATTCGCACAGTGTGGATGCAAAACGGGGTGGCGATCGTGCAGGCGGGTGCGGGAATTGTGGCGGATTCGGACCCTGAGGCTGAATACATGGAGACAATTCATAAAGCCTCGGCTCCGGCGAGAGCCATTCGCCTGGCTAATGCGCTAGAACCCGATATGCGATGAGGTATTCATACATTTTCGCTGGGCTGGGGGTCTTGGTCGGTCTCATTGGTGCCAGCAGTGTCTGGTGGACGATTAGCTTGAGCTCCGGCGCCCTCATTGTGGTCAGCGGCCTCGATGCTAGTCCCGTGGTGTGGTCTCTTGCCGGGCTTGCTGTGGCTGCCTACGGCGCAAGTGTTACTTTGCGCGGTGTGGCCCGGCGTGTGACCCAGGGTCTAGGCGCGCTAGCTTCGCTCGGTGGCGCCTACGCCGTGGTCTATGCCAGCGCAGAGCCGATTTCTAGCGCGCTGAGCACGATCACCGATGCCACGGGGATCTCTGGTGCTGGTGCGCGAGAGTTGGTTAATGCGGTCACGGTTTCCGGTAGTCATTGGGTCAGCATCACCGGTTTTATATTGTTTGCTGTCGGTGGCATCCTTGGTTCGCTGACTCGAAGTGCCAGTGGTGGAAGCTCCCGGTATGAGCGTCGCGCTCGGTCAGCTTCTCTGGAGGATTCTGTGGCAACCTGGGATGAAATGAGCGGTGGGGGAGACCCCACCGAACGCTAGACTTGTCATGTTGGATCCCAAGGAGAACGTATGAACCCCGCCTCAGACCCAGGTCACGGTCACTCACCCGCTGCATGGATTGCCGTTGGAGTGATGCTTGTCTCGCTTAGCGTGGGCGGAATCGCCTTTTTCCTTGGCATGTGGACCCTGGTGATCCTCAGTTTGGTTATGACGCTGGTGGGTTGGGGACTAGGTTTTCTCCTGGCCTCACTCGGCTGGGGTGTCAACGGCCCGAAGTACCAGGCCAAGGAACACTCCTAGGTGCTGGGGGAGCTCTACAGCGGCGCGCACGAAGACTGGCTAGCCAGGGAGGCCCTTGTACCCAGGGACCAACTGGAAATCCGCGCCTCCATACAGAGCGCTCCGCTAGATGTTCTTGGGGTGCTAGCCCCGCGTGAACGTATTCACATCATTGGGGAGATCAAGCGTAAGAGCCCCTCCAAGGGCGCTCTGGCCGAAATCACTGACCCCGTGGAACTTGCTCGAGCGTATGAATCAGGTGGCGCGAGCGCGATTAGCGTGCTAACCGAGCAGCGCCGCTTCGAAGGGTCCCTAGCCGATTTAGAGGCAGTGGCGCAGGCGGTAAAAATTCCCGTTTTGCGCAAAGATTTTTTGGATTCTGAATACCAGGTCATCGAAGCCCGCGCTTATGGGGCCGATTGGGTGCTCCTGATTATGGCCGGGCTCGTGGATTCACGGGTGGTGAGTCTCTTAGAGCTCGCTAAATCGCTAGGGATGCAGGTTTTGGCGGAAGCCCACAGCGCTGAAGAGGTCGATCGTGCTGCAGCGTGTGGGGCAGACATCATTGGCGTAAACGCACGCGACCTCTCCACCTTTGAGTTAGATAAGGATTTGTTTGGCAGCCTCGTAGCCCGCATCCCCGATGGAGTTATTCGGGTTGCTGAATCAGCTGTGGCAAATTCCCAGGATGTGACGCGATACCGTGAGCAGGGCGCTGATGCGGTGCTTGTCGGTGAAGCATTGGTGACCGGGAGCAATCCAGGTGAACGGGTGAAGGAGTTTGTAGACGCATGAGCACATCGCTAAGGGCCGAATCGGGTCCCTACTTTGGAGATTTTGGGGGGCGTTACGTCCCTGAGTCACTCATCCACGCCCTGGACGAGCTAGAAAACGCCTATCGCAACGCGAAGGCGGACCCCGCTTTTCATGAGCGTCTGGATCACCTAAACAAGACCTATGCGGGTCGTCCCTCGATCATCACAGAGGCAACTCGTTTTGCTGAGCACTGTGGCGGGGCACGCATTTTTTTCAAACGTGAAGATCTCAACCACACCGGGAGCCACAAGATCAACAACGTCCTGGGTCAGGCGTTATTGGCCCAGCGCATTGGCAAAACAAGGCTGATCGCAGAAACGGGAGCGGGCCAACACGGCGTCGCCACCGCTACGGTGGCCGCCCTGTTAGGCATGACCTGTGTGGTGTACATGGGCGAGGTCGACACTCAACGCCAAGCACTCAACGTTGCGCGCATGCGCCTTCTGGGTGCGGAGGTCGTTGCGGTCACGACCGGCTCACGCACGCTGAAAGACGCCATTAACGACGCTATGCGCGATTGGGTAGCCAATGTTGATACGACCCACTACCTTCTGGGCACTGTTGCTGGTCCCCACCCGTTTCCTCTCATCGTGCGCGATTTTCATTCCGTGATTGGCACTGAAGCGCGCGAACAAATGTTGGAGCTCACGGGCGCGCTCCCTACTGCGGTCACCGCGTGTGTGGGTGGCGGGAGCAATGCGATGGGCATCTTCCACGCTTTTCTCGATGATGCCGACGTAGCTTTAGTCGGTTATGAGGCTGCCGGTGATGGGGTTAACACCCCACACCACGCGGCCACCATTACCAAGGGGCGCCCAGGCGTGCTCCACGGCGCGCGATCTCTCGTACTCCAGGACGAGGATGGTCAAACTATCGAATCTCACTCCATCTCGGCAGGCCTTGATTACCCCGGTGTCGGCCCAGAACACGCCTGGCTTGCCAGCATCAAGCGTGCGCGATATGAGCCCATAACGGATGACCAGGCCATGCAGTCTTTGCGTTTGCTCAGCCAAACTGAAGGCATCATTCCCGCGATCGAAACGGCTCACGCATTAGCTGGAACCCAACTTCTCGGTCAGGAATTGGGTCCTGATGCGACTATTTTGGTGTCTCTTAGCGGCCGTGGAGATAAAGACATGGAAACCGCAGCCCGATACTTCGACCTGTTAGGTGTGCAAGGCACATGAGTGCAACACCCCTCAGCGTTGCGCAGACAATTGACGCCAGAAAGTCGGCTGGTCACGGCACGCTCATTGCCTATTTGCCAGCCGGTTTTCCCACTATGGCGGAAAGTATTGAGGCTGCTGTTGCGGTGTTAGACGCTGGTGCGGATGTTCTGGAGTTCGGCGTTCCCTACAGCGACCCGGTGATGGATGGGGTGGTCATCGCACAGGCCACGCAGACGGCGTTGGAGGCGGGGTTCAAACTCAAGCATCTTTTCCCTGCTGTCAAGGAAATTGTGGAACGCACTGGCAAGCCAGTGCTCGTGATGACCTACTGGAACCCGGTCCTGCAATTTGGGGTAGCGGAATTTGCTGGGGCACTGGTTGATGCCGGTGGAGCAGGGCTGATCACCCCTGATCTCATTCCTGATGAAGCAAACGAGTGGATCGAAGCCTCGGATTCGTTCGAGTGCGAGAGAATTTTCCTCGCAGCGCCGTCGTCGACAGATCTGCGCTTAGCTAGCGCGTCGCAAGTATCTCGTGGATTCGTATACGCCGTATCCACTATGGGCATTACCGGGGCCCGAAATGATGTCGATAAGGCCGCTAAAACACTGGTGGAGCGCGTTTATGAGCAAGGAGCTAACCGGGTTTGTGTGGGTTTAGGAATTTCCACGCCTGCGCAGGTGGCTGATGTGATTTCCTATGCAGATGGTGCCATTGTTGGTTCCGCGTTAGTGAAAGCTCTTGCCTTAGGAGGGGTCCAAGCTCTCACCAAGCTCACACAGGAACTCAGCACTGGAACGGCCCGCGCCTAGTAGCCTGGGAACGAACAAGGAGATCATGTAATGAACCCCGAAGGTATCCCTAGTCCTCCCTCGCAGTGGCGGTCTGTGAACATTGGCCAATGGCTGCGCGAGCTGGGCTTGGACTGGTTCACTCTCAATTTGACCATCAACGCCTACGCACTTTTCATTCTCCTCGGTATCGGAGTTTCCCTGTGGTTAACGAACCGCCGGATTGTTGCCCGCGGGGGAGAACCCTGGATTGTCCTTGATATCGCACTGTGGGCAGTCCCTTTTGGAATTCTTGGTGGCAGGCTGTACCACGTAGCTACCCACCCAGCCGATTACTTCTATGAAGGCGCTGACTTCTTCCGAATCTTTTATGTCTGGGAAGGTGGGCTTGCTATCTTCGGTGCCATTCTGCTCGGTGGTGTTGGCGCCTACATTGGCGCTCGCATGGCCGGTATCCGATTCTTCGCCTACGTGGACGCCTTGGCTCCGGGGCTGCTCTTGGCGCAAGGAATCGGGCGGCTCGGTAACTATTTCAACCAAGAGCTTTTCGGCGCGCCCACGGATCTGCCCTGGGGTTTGATCATTGACCGCCCCAACGTGGCTATCCCGGTTGGCCTGACGGACACGACGCTTTTTCACCCAACTTTTGCCTACGAAATGTTGTGGAACGTTCTCGGAGCGCTGGCTCTCATCGCTCTTGGTCGCAGGTTTAGCTTGCAGTGGGGTCGGCTCTTTGGCCTCTATCTTGTTTGGTATGGCGTGGGTCGTGCCTTTTTGGAAACGCTGCGTCTCGACCCAGCGGAGCTGTTGCTTGGAATCAGGGTCAACATTTGGGGTGCGTTTGCCGCCATCCTCCTTGGCCTGGCTATCTTTGTCATCCAGGGCAGAAGGCATCCTGGCAGCGAACCGGGAATTTATCACAAAGGCAAGGAATGGATCCCTGAACCTGCGCTAGACTCCAAAGACGATTATTTCGTTATTGATGACGATGTTGACGTCGCCGATAACACCGCTACCGGTAGTAGCCCGGCCACAAGCCAGAGCAACACCAGCGGATAACCTCGGGTGCTCAGCACCCAATTCTGCCAAGGGCCGCCGTTGTCCCGCTGTGAATAGTTGACTTCGAGGACGGTGATCATGCGCGACCAAAATCCTTTCCAGCGTTGGAGCTCTAGCCCCGCTGCGCAGGGTCTTTATGACCCATCTCACGATCGCGACGCCTGTGGTCTCGCCATGGTGGCCACTCTTCGCGGAACTCCGGGCCACGACATTGTCGAAAAGGCTCTCGAAGCACTGCGTAATCTGGAACATCGCGGTGCGGTCGGGTCTGATGCGGGAACTGGGGATGGTGCAGGAATTATTACCCAGATTCCGCACGCTTTTTTCACTGAGGTGACTGATTTTCAACTGCCGGAAAAAGGTTTTTACGCGGTGGGTACCGCTTTTTTACCTCTTGACAAGGCTGAGCGCGAGGCTGAAAAGCGTGGCTTGGAAATCATCGCAGCTGAGGAAGAGCTCGAGGTGCTCGGATGGCGTGAAGTGCCGGTCGCCCCAGAAGTTGTGGGTGATTTGGCTCTAGCGGCGATGCCGTATTTCGAGCAAATCTTTGTGCAATCTGGCAGAGCGGGCGATAACGGTCAACGACACTCGGGGATTGATCTTGACCGCCAAACGTTCCGGATGAGAAAGCGCGCTGAGCGGGAACTGGGTTCTTATTTCCCTTCGCTGTCGTGTCGAACGATGGTCTACAAGGGCATGGTCACCACCTTGCAGTTGGAGCCTTTCTATCCAGACCTCTCTGATGAGCGCTTTGTTTCCACTTTG